>CAYPGZ010000013.1:0-11284 GCA_964410335.1 uncultured Flavobacteriaceae bacterium
CTTTTCAATTTCAAAAGGCTTTGCAGCATTTTAGCCACCTGTTCTTTACTGGCATTTCCGTTTCCCGTGATGGCCATTTTAATTTTTTTCGGAGAATATTCGGTAATGGGGATTTGACGAGTCAGCCCTGCCGCCATAGCTACACCCTGTGCTCGCCCCAGTTTTAGCATGGACTGAACATTTTTTCCATAAAAAGGAGCTTCAATAGCAATTTCATCAGGTTTAAAATGATCGATAAGCTCCATACTGCGTTCAAAAATCAACTTCAATTTCAAGTAATGATCATCATATTTTTTTAACAGCAATTCGTTAAGCTGCATAAAATGCATTTCTTTCCCAATGACTTTTATCAGCCCATAGCCCATCACCGTGGTTCCGGGGTCAATTCCAAGGATTATTTTTTCGGTTTGTGAAGCTGTCTGCATTTTATCAACGTTCGTAATTCATTTTTCAGGAGTAAAAGTAGAGTTTTTTTAATCAACCGAAACCCATTTCGAATCCCGCGGGTTGCTCGCCGCGTCCAACAAATCGACTTTAAGCTTTTTGGCAATCTTTTTTCCTGCAGTCAAAGCAAGTGTGAGGTTTTCACCATGTCCCAAATTAAAGTGCCGGTTTTTGTTGTACCACAAATTGATTTCCAAAATACCTCTTCCATTTTTAAAAACCGAAACATAACCCAAATCCTTGAATTCTTTCCATTTCCCTATTTCCACTGGCCCCACACGTTTGACGATTTTGTAGCGTTTGTCCTTCAAGTCAAAATAATAGTCCTTTTCCAATGAAAACCGCAGCGCGAGAACAAAGAAAACACTTGCTGTTTCAATAATGTTCGGAATCAAGGTGGTAAAGAAAATATAAATACACACTCCGACAGCGGTATAGAAAATTGCCGCCACAATTTTTTGCCAAATCGGACGTGGCTTGCTTGTTATCAGGATGTCCCGGTCTTCCTCAATGCTTTGTGAGATCGATTGCTTCATTTCAAATTCAAAATTAATTCAATAGAACATTTATTCCGAGACAATCCTTATCGGCAACGTGAACTTCACCGAAACCGGAATTCCGCGTTTTTGGGCGGGATGGATTTTGGGCAGGCTGTCCAGGCTTCGGCGGAACCTGTTTTCCATTTCGGGAAATTGGTTTTGGAGCAAAGACGGGATTTTTATTGAATCGATACTTGCTTTTCCTTTATTTGAAATTCCCAAATAAACATAAGCCATCGCGTTGACCGAATCGGTGGCGACCAATTGTTGTTTTGAAAAAGAGGCGAGGAAATATTGGGCAAGCGTGGTTTCAAAACACTTTTTTGCGGCAGCTTTTTCAAAAATGCCATCGCAGGAATCAAAGGAAGGATAAGTATCGATTTCCTTCCAGTTGAAATGTTCCATCTTTTGGCGCAGCACTTCTTCTTGGGAAAGTTTTTCCGTTTCGAAGTTTTTGCAGCCGAAAAAGCTTAATACCAAAATTGTCAAGGTCATTTTCCGCATAGGGTAAAAATACGAAAATGTAAAAATTATTCGAGTCGGGGAACTTTTATGTGAATGGGCAGCGAATATTTTACCCGGACCGGCTTCCCGTCCATGATTCCCGGTTTCATGTCCGGCAGTTTTTTGACTACGCGAACGGCTTCTTTTTCCATTTCTGGCGTGGGACCCTTGGCGCTCACATCGGTGACTTCCCCTTCCTCATCGATAGTGAAATTGACGTAAATTTTGTATGTCTTTCCATGGATCAAATTTCTCATGACCCTAGTCTTGATTTTCATGGTCACAAATGCAGAGATTTTTATGCTCATGCAATTGCGGAGCATTTTACTGTCTCCTTCAAAATGTTCGCAACCGGGATATACGGGCGGATGTTCTATGACCTTGACTTCTTCATTTACCGGGTTTTGCGCGATGATGGTGTTAGAAGAAGACAACAAAACCACGGCAAGGGAGAAAACATAAAGTTTTTTCATCTTGTTGTTTTTGGTGAAACGGCTTTAAAGATAGTTTTTTTGAATAATAATAGAAAACACGAAATTATTTTGAATAAGCGGTTAGTTTCCGCCTGCATTCATATGGATTTCCTTTTTCAATTCCCCGACCCGGTATTTTGCAAAACTTATATAAGCCTCCACGTTGGGAAAAGCCTTGAATTTTTTGATGAAGATTTTGTAATAATTCAGCCGGGTTTGTGGGTCTTTGTAATAATTGTCCGCGGAAATAGCCAACTGATATTGCGAATGGAAGTTATAGGGATTGATTTCCAAGGCTTTTTTGTAATATCCGATGGCTTTTGCAAATTCCTTTTTTGATTTGTAGGTATTTCCCAAGTTTTGATAAATCACATCCAGCCCCTTTTTTTTGAAGAACAAGGCTTTCTCCAAGGCGTCTTTGGCCAAATCGGGTTTCGAAAGCCGGTTGTAGGTTTTCCCCAACAAAAGATAGGCATTGGTGTTTTGTGGGTTTATCGCAAGTGTTTTTTGAAAAGCTTCCACTGCTTTTTCCAATTGGTTTAGATGAAGATAGGCCAGGCCGAGGTTTTCATGGACAAACTCCGAAGCTTGGTTGAGGGAGTCCAACAATTCAAAGTGTTTTGAGGCCAAGGAATATTTTCGCTGAGCCATGGCATTTTGCGCCAATACCCCCAATATCTCTGCATTTTCGGGATAGGTTGCCAAGGCTTTTTGGCCAAGGGAAGCGGTTTTTTCAAAGTTTTTGCCCTTCAAATTAACCAACATCAGTTCATAAATGGCTTTTTGGTGGCTGTCGTCCAACAAAAATGCTTTTTGAAAACAACCAATTGCAGTCGAATCGCCGAGTTGTTTTTTTGCCAGCCCGAGCCGGTAGTGCAAATCAGGGTTGTTGGGATAATGATTTGTGAGTTGCAAAAAAACGCTGTCCGCTTTTTTGAAATGGCGAATGCGGTACAACAATTTCCCGTATTCCGAAGCCGTGATGGGGAGTTTCTTCTTTTTTGAAAAAGCCCTTTCGTAAAAATCCAAGGCCTTTCCATAATTACCGAGCGCCGAATAAGCCCGGGCGATTTTTGTTTGCACCGGGGCGGTCATTGGTATGGTTTTTTGGTATTCCGAAACCGCTTCGGCATATTTCCCGATTCGGGACAAACTGTCGGCAACGGACAAAGCCGGGGTTTGTGCCCCGGCTTGGATGGCCAATAAAAATAGGAGAAAATTTTTCCGCAAATCAATCCACTTGAAAAATTATCGGCAAAGAATACAGCACACTCACGCTTCTATCGTCTTGTTTTCCCGGAACCATGTTAGGAAGCATGCTGATGACCCGGATGGCTTCTTGCTGCAACTCGAGGTGTGGCGCACGTGCCCTTACATCGACAATTTTTCCTGTTTCGTTTATTTTGAACATTACTTGGATTCGTTGTTTGCCCGATAATCCCAATTGCTTGCCCAATTTCGTGTTGAAATTGTTAGCCACGAAATCCCGGACTTTTGTACTGACACAGCTTTTCGCCTCTTCTTTAGAAAGGTTTTCGCAACCGGGAAATACCGGAATTTTATCGACAGCGGCAAAAGGGATTTCATTGCCATCGAATGGGGAGGGTGGAGCAGGTGGTGGGGGTGGGAAGAGTTTGAATCCATCAGAATCGTATCCTACATTGATATTTCCGGGCGATGTTATCGTTGCTTCTTTGCCATTGTGTGAATATTTGCCTTCGTGAAAAATTATTTCATCACAAGTGAAATTTACGCTACCATCTGGGTTGGTTTGAATAAAATCATCCTCCCATTCCTTCCTGTTATAAACAAAGGATATTTTATTTTCAAGGTCTTTCACGATGACTTTTTTGTTACCCAAACCAATTTTGTGGATTTCACTTAAAATCTCGGCTTCTTGTTTTTCGGTTATGGTTTTTAGGTCTTCTATTTCAAAAGCCACTATGCCATCCTCGTCTTTGGACTTGTCCATGATTTGCTCATGGGAACAAGCCACATAGGTCAACATCCCCAGCACCAAGGGAATTATCAACAGGTA
The DNA here is from genome assembly GCA_964410335.1 of uncultured Flavobacteriaceae bacterium. Taxonomy (GTDB): domain Bacteria; phylum Bacteroidota; class Bacteroidia; order Flavobacteriales; family Flavobacteriaceae; genus DASSWG01. The sequence goes on from CAYPGZ010000013.1 coordinate 3,999, forward strand.
CTTGAGCTTCGCGTTTCGGTTTGATTTTGGTTTTTTCATCATGACGATTCGTTTTTTGATTAATGATTTGTTGAAAAAAGCATTGCAAAACGGGATTTGGCGCGTGCCAAAAGCAGCGTTCAGCAATTCCTGGAAATAGTCTTTTTGGGTGGAATTTTGGGTGGTTTTTTCGTCGGCAATGTATTCGTGCAAGGTGGAAAGCTGCGACTGGTAGCGATAAATAAAGGGGTTAAACCATAAAAATATCCGCAAGAGTTCGAACAACATCAAATCATAGCTGTGCCGTTGTCCGACATGCACCAACTCGTGCGCCAAAATTTGTTTTTTCTCCACTTCCGAGAGGTTTTCACCCAAGAAAACAGTATTAAAAAAGGTAGAAGCTATTCGGTTGCTTGGAATATGTACCAAATTAATTTTTCCGTGTTTTTCGGTTTTGCCGGATTTTTTTATGCGCAGCAATTGCGTATATTTTTTGAGAAAAAGGGCCAAAGCCACTAATACGCCAAGCAAGTAAATCAGCAACAACCAATTGGTTTCCATAAAACCCAACAACCCGGAAGGATTTGAGGCAAACATTTCCGCCGAGGTTTCTGAAAGCTCGGGATTTGCCCCGGAAAGCAACAATACCGGGAGTTGCACCATGTTTTCCACCGGCACGGCTTCCCGTAGGATTTCAAATTCCAACACGGGAAGGATTGCCGCCACAAAAGGCGTGACCAGCAAATAGGCCCGATTGAGCGAAAAGAAAGTTTCCTTTTTCAGGAAAAGTTCGTAAACGGCCAAGAACAAGGCTTGGAAAACGAGAAGTTGGATGAGATAGGCTATCATTTTTCTTTATCCCCGCGCAGGCAGGAATCCCGTGTTTAGTTAGACATTATTTTTCATTGATTTCTTTCAAGATTTCTTCAAGTTCTTTCATGCTCAAATCGTTTTTCTTCACAAAAAAGGACAGCATGCTTTTTACTGAACCGTTGAAATAGTTGTTCATCAGTTTGTTCATCGAAGATTTGGTATAGACTTCTTTTTCGACCAAAGGGAAATAAATATGTCCGCGTCCCGCTTTTTTATGGCTTACAAAATTTTTGTTTTCCAAAATGCGCACGATGGTCGAAACCGTGTTGTACGCGGGTTTGGGTTCTTTTATTTCCTCAATCAACTGCGCGACGTTGGCTTCCCCGAGTTTCCAGAGGAGTTGCATGATTTCTTCCTCTGCTTTTGTTAATTCCTGTGCAGGTTGGATTCCGATGTTTTTATCTTTTTCTTTCATCTTGCATTGATTTTCATCGGACAAATATAAACTAAGTTTTTAGTTTAAACTAATGTTTTAGTTATAAATTGTATGCAAGAATTAAAATAAATTTTTATCTTTTTGTTTTTCAGTTCTTTATATTGAAAAATATTTTTAAAAAAATCCACGCTAAAATCGGGTTCTACATAATTTTAGCTATTTTTAAAGCCTAAACAAAAGACAAAAAACATGGAAATCGTCTTGCTTTTACTGGGAATAATTTTGTGCGTCGTGGGGATTGTAGGCAGTATTTTGCCGGTTTTGCCCGGCTTGCCGGTAAGCTGGCTCGGTTTGTTGGTGTTTTATTTTATCCCCGGAATCGAGATGGATTATTGGTTTTTAGGGATAACTTTTGTCGTGATGGTTTTGCTTTATGCAATGGGATATTTCATTCCCGCCGAAGGCACAAAGCGTTTTGGGGGAAGTAAAGCAGGAGCAATCGGCACTACTGTGGGGTTGTTAGTAGGTTTATTTTTCCCTTTCGGAATTTTAATTGGTCCTTTTGTGGGAGCTTTGCTCGGGGAACTTATTTTCAACAAAACCCATTCAAAAATTGCTTTGAGAGCTGCTTTTGGTTCTTTTATCGGTTTTTTGGCCGGAACCTTTATCAATATTATGGCAACGCTGGTTTTTTTGGGCTTGTATATATATAAGGTATGGGTTTATAGGGACTTTATTTTCTAAAAAGGTTTTTATTTTTTCGGAGGATATTTTTTTAAAATCCCTATCGCAATTTTATGGAAAAAGGCATTTCTCTCCTCCGGCGGCATCTCGGGATTAAACCGCGCTTCGGCTATTCCTTGCCAAATGAGAATATTATTGGGCTGTTCAACAAATTCCAAGGTTAGATTTATGTAGGTTTTCATCCCCCCAATAGGAATTCCTCCGGATACCCCCATGCCCATATTTCCTCCGCCGCCGCCCAAACCAATTCCGATACTTTGCTGGGATGGAGTTTGATAATAAGAGGCATAAAAATTAATTTTGAAATCCGGATTTGAAGATTCTTGTATCCCTTTGCTTTGAAGTACAGAATCGATAGCATTGATAAATCGATCTTCATCCAACTCACTTAAACCGGTATCCATTTCCGAAAAGAAAGCGTATGTCTTTAGGAAAGAAAAGTTGGCTTGTGGGTCATAATCATAAAAATATTTGGGAGTACTACAAGCAAAAAAGCTGCATCCCACTATGAACAATATTATTTTTTTCATCTCGTTTTATCGGTGTTGATTTATATCAAAGAAAGAACAAAACCGCTTGTTTTGCAATACTTCAAAATAATATTTTAATTTGTGCGTTAGTAGATTGCAAGCCGGTTGATATAACGAAATTGCTAAAATTGGAAAATAATCGGGTTAATTTCAAGTTAATTATTATCTTGCGTACCCAAATTTTTTAAAAAACACCCTCTGGTTATGAGAATTAAATTTGCCCTAAAACCCTTGTCAGCCCTTGCGGTGCTTGCTGTTGTGGGTTGTAACAATTCAAGGGATTACGATGGAATATCGCGTGGGACGGGATTTGAAATCGATGAAAAATACGCCACAGACTATAAAGGCCAAATCACAGGTCCCGGTCTTGTTTATATTGAAGGCGGAACTTTCACTATGGGTCGTGTGCAGGACGATGTCATGCATGACTGGAATAACAGTCCCACCCAACAACATGTTCAGTCTTTTTATATGGACGAAACTGAGGTCACCAATTTGATGTACCTCGAATATTTAGATTACCTTAAAGAAGTTTATCCTCCAGAGGAAAAGAAATATTCCGCGATCTATCTGGGTGCTCTTCCGGACACCTTAGTTTGGGCTGACCGTCTGGGCTATAACGAGCCTCTGACAAACAACTATCTTCGTCATCCTTCCTACCAAAACTACCCGGTGGTGGGTGTTAGCTGGATACAAGCCACAGAATATAGCGAATGGCGCACCGATATGGTGAACATGAAAATCATGATGGAGGAGGAGTATCTTGCCGAAAACGCAAAAAATCAACTCAACGCAGAAAGTACTTTTAATACGGCTACATATTTGGCAGCCCCCACAAAAGTTTTTGGCGGAAATGACGAGATTACCCGCGGGGGTGATAAGGCTCAAGACATGATTGAGGATAACGAAAAAGCAAAAGCAGATCCTGATGGTGAAAAATCCCAACAACCGGGATATGTCCGTAAAAAAGATGGAGTTCTTCTTCCTAGTTACCGCCTTCCAACCGAAGCAGAATGGGAATATGCTGCCCTTGCTTTGAGCAGTGTGCGCGAGTATAACTTATATCGAGGAAGAAAAAAATATCCTTGGAACGGACAATATTTGCGTACCGGAAAAAGGAACAAAAAAGGAGATATTCTTGCTAACTTCAAAATTGGTGATGGAGATTACGGAGGAATTGCCAACTGGACCGTTGATGGTGCAGCGATTACCAACGAAATCAAATCCTACCCACCCAATGCGTTTGGTCTGTATGATATGGCCGGAAATGTTGCTGAATGGGTTGCCGACGTTTATCGCCCTATTGTAGATGATCAGTATAACGATTTCAACTATTATCGTGGAAACGTTTACATGAAAAATGCAATTAATGAAGATGGAACCGTCACCATTGTTACCGGTGATTCTATCCAATATGACACCCTGAGCAACGGAAGAATAGTTGCACGAGCTTTGCCGGGAGAAATTGCACAAGTACCCATTGGTGAAGAAGAAACTTATCTCAGGACTAATTTCTCCGAAAGTGATAATCGGGACTTCCTTTCCGGAGATAAGCAATCCACGAGATATTATTATGAGGATGAACTTTCCGGCGACCAAAGGATGTACAACTCTCCGCTTCACTATGTAGCTGCGGACAGTACCGGACAACTCATCCGTCAGTATGACGAAAGCAATAATCGTACAACGTTAATCAACAACGATGTACGTGTTTTCAAAGGAGGCTCTTGGAAGGATATGGCTTATTGGTTGGATCCTGCCACGAGAAGATACTTCCCTCAAGACATGGCAACCAACTATATCGGTTTCCGATGCGCCATGTCCCGAGTAGGGGGTTCTGCACACAAAGGAAAACGCACCAGAAATTAATAATCTGAATTATTTAAAAACAAAAAGCCCTTTTTTTAAGGGCTTTTTTTGATAAAAAAAGAGATGAAAATCCCGGAACTACACCACCTATTTTTAAAAAGCACCGGAATATCCACCGACTCCCGGGATATTCAAGCCAACTCAATTTTTTTTGCGTTGAAAGGAGAAAACTTCAATGGGAATAAATTTGCTCTTCAAGCTTTAGAAAAAGGAGCCACTCATTGCGTCGTTGATGAAGTTATTGAATCGCATCCTCATTTGATACCTGTGGAGAACAGCCTTAAAACCCTTCAAGAATTAGCGCGTTTCCACAGAGAGTTTCTAAAACTTCCCATTATTGCGTTGACCGGAAGCAACGGCAAAACCACTACTAAGGAACTCATCAATGCGGTGTTATCCAAAAAATATAAAACTGTGGCTACAAAAGGCAATTTGAATAATCATATCGGAGTGCCTTTAACCCTTTTATCCATGAACGAAGAGACCGAAATGGGAATCGTGGAAATGGGCGCAAATCATCACGGAGAAATCGCTGCTTTGTGCAAAATAGCACTTCCGGATTTTGGGTATATTACCAATTTTGGAAAAGCGCATTTAGAAGGTTTTGGAGGAATTGAAGGCGTAATCAAAGCAAAAAGTGAGCTATATGATTCTTTAAAAAGTAGGAATAAACTTATTTTCATCAATTCGGATGATGAAACCCAAATTAAACAAACTTCCGGCAGCAAAATTTTTTCTATTGGAGAAAGTAATAATCCGAATTGCCCGATAAGATTTGTTGAAGCAGATCCCTATGTAAAAATCCTCTTTGAAGAAGAGGTGATTTCCAGTCAACTTGTCGGAAAATATAATACCAAAAACATCGCTGCGGCAATTGGAATTGGAGCTTATTTTGATATTGACTCAAAAAATATAAAAAAAGCAATTGAAGAATATGTGCCTGCCAATAACCGTTCGCAAATCATTCAGAAAAACGATAATCAAATAATTCTCGATGCCTATAATGCAAACCCCACAAGTATTGCTGCGGCTTTAGAGAGTTTCTCTGAAATGAATACCAATCAAAAAATAGTTATTTTAGGCGATATGTTTGAAGTGGGAAAAGATTCTGCCAAAGAGCATCAAGCTGTGGTAAATATTATCGAAGACTATGGGTTTACCAAAACTTTTCTCTGTGGGAAAACATTTTTTCAAACCAAAACCGCGGACTCCAAGATATTTCTTTTTGAAAAATTTGAAGATTTAAAGGCTCAAATAGAAAAAGAAAAGTTTAATCGTGCTCATATTCTGATAAAAGCCTCCCGTGGAATGGCCTTGGAAAGGATTTTAGAATATCTTTGAGCTTGTAGGATTTATTTTTTTTAAATACCAATACTATGGTTTTGGTCACCGGCGCAACTGGCTTATTGGGATCCCATCTCTTGGCAGGGCTGCTTTTTAGAGATTATTCCATAAAGGCGCTCTACCGAAAAGAATCTTCCCGGCAGAAAACAAAAAAAATTCTTTCCTACTATTTTCCGGATCGTTTCGAAGAATATTTCTCCAAAATCCAGTGGGTAGAAGCGGATATTTTGAATATTCCATCCCTGGAAAAAGCTTTTAAAGGAGTCTCAAAAGTCTTTCATTGTGCAGGATATATTTCATTTTCTCCTGTTGAGCACAAAAAATTATTCAAGATAAATGTCGAAGGTACAGCCAATGTCGTCAACATGTGTTTAAAATATAAAATTGAAAAGCTATGTCATGTCAGTTCCATTGCAGTTTTGGGAAAAGCTGAAAAAGGAAAGGTTGATGAAGATTCAATTTTTGAATACAATAGCAATAATTCTGCTTATGCCATCACTAAATTTGGAGCAGAGATGGAAGTTTGGCGCAGTAGTCGCGAAGGTTTGAATGTGGTTATCGTAAATCCCGGAATCATCCTTGGTGCAGGAAACTGGGATCTGGGAAGTGGTCTTTTATTTAAAAAGATTTATTCCGGCTTGAATTATTATCCCCCAAAAACCACAGGTTTTGTCTCCGTGAAAGATACAGTCCAGATTATGATCGAGCTCATGGAAAAACCTATTAAAGACGAACGCTATATTTTAGTTTCAGAAAATCTGAGTTTCAAAAATATATTTCATCAAATTGCTGACAGTCTTCACAAACCTTATCCCAAAAGAAAATTAAAGCCCTGGATGGTGTTTTTAGGATGGTTTTTTGAATATGTTCCGGTGATTTTTGGTCGAAAAAGAAAAATTCCGAAACAGGCCATTAGCAGCCTGTTCGATAAAACCAAATATGACTCCTCAAAAATTCAGAAAGAACTCGGTTATGAATTTGAACCTATTTCCAAAACTATCCGCGAAACGAGCGCGATTTATTTGAAAGAAAATTAGTCAGTTTCTGAAAATGAATACCTTTGTAAGTTCACTCGTAATTTTGTACTTATGGAATATGAAGTCAAAACTCTGGACGAGTTTAGTGTTGTGGGTTTTCCTCTGCGAGCCGACAACAGCGAAGAAGGAATTGAAAAAATTGCTGAACATTGGCGAAAATTCCGGGAGGAAAAACTCATGGATAAAATCCCCAATAAAACAAAAGATAAGGAGATTATCGGGCTTTACACGCATTATGAGGGAGATGGCAGCAAGCCCTTTACCCTTATTGCAGGAGCAAAAGTAACCGGTTTAAAAGCAGTTCCCACCAACATGACCGCAAGGAATATTCCCTCACAGAAATATGCGGTCTTCACGGTGAACGGAAAAATGCCGCAAAGTCTTATTGATACCTGGAAAGCCATTTCAAAAAGCGATATTAAACGCACATTTCTTGCAGATTTTGAGGTATATAAAGACGGCTCCCCCGGTCTAGACGGCGAAGTGGAAATTTATGTCGGTATTGAGGTTTAATATTTTTTTTTAAAAATACCT
>CAYPGZ010000013.1:11384-31657 GCA_964410335.1 uncultured Flavobacteriaceae bacterium
ATTTTATAACGACCGCCCATTCCTACTGCAAATTGTGAATTATCCTGATCGGAAACCACAACCAAATTATTATGAAAAAAAGTAGGGGCAATTTCTAAAGAAAATTTAGGGCTAAATTTTCGTGAAATCAGTAGCTGAGCGGTATATCCCAAACGATGTTTATCTTCGAGTCCCGGAAGGTTTTCTTCCCGCAGGCTGGTATTCATCAAAATAGTATTATATCCCACAATCGTAAAAGGAAATCCATTTTCCACTTGTCTCATCAAGCCGTATTTTATAGAGGCGTCATAAACCGCCTGATAGGAACTACGGGAAAGACTGATATTCACACGCTCTGCCAGGCCATAAATGAAAGAAATACGGGTAACGGCATCGTCCAATCCGAAAAAAGTTTCCACTCCACTTTCAACACTGCCGAAACGATGGGCAACCACGAGGGTGAATTGTTTTTTCCCGATGAGTTTCGTCGACTCGAAGTTTACGATTTTCAATCCCTTGAAAGCAGCTTCCACCGGTTGGGAAATAAGGGAGTCATTTTGAATTTCCGAAAGCAAGTCATTTTGTGCAGAAACACCGGCTAAATAAAATAAAAAGAAAAAAAGTATACTGAATTTCATATAGTTGTATTTTAACAAAGAATTGCCCGAAAAAAACCTTCGGGCAATTCCAAAAAACAATCAACCAAATTATTTTTTTATGAATTTATACGTGCCGCTGGAACCGTTGATAACCACAGTCATAATATAGACTCCCGGTTGAAAGTTCGACACTTGTAGTATTGGGGTAGCTTGATTTGGATGAGTCTCAAAAACTTTTCTTCCCAGAATATTGTATATCGAAATTGTTTCGATTTCTTTCTTTGCTGAGAAGATCATTTCATTTTTCACCGGATTAGGAAAGTAATAAAAACCTGCCAAATCCTTTTCTTCCACTCCTGAAGGAGTATCGGTGAGAAAGCTTTGAGGGCCAATCCAATTGCTGGTTTCAGCGCCACAAATTGAACGTACATACACATCGTATTCCGTTGCGGAAGTCAATCCGGTTAAGGTTTCGCCCAATGTCCCATCATTGTCGGGAACAACGGTACCGGAACCTTGTGTAAAGCCATCCGGACCATACTCCAACTCCCATTCGGTGGCTGTCCCATTTTCGGTCCAAGAAATATCCACAGAGTCTTCCGTGATATTGCTTGCGGTAAGGTTTGAAGGATCGGGACAGGCAGGAGGAGCGGGCACTACCGTAATTGTTCCCACCATGGAAGGATGTACTATACAACGGTAAGGATTTGTTCCTGCAATCGTAAAAGTGTAAGAAAAAGTTCCTCCGGTTTGTGTTCCACTATCAAAAGTCTCTGTGCTTCCCGCATTACTGGTTACACTATGAGGAACAGCATCCGTAAAAGTCCAGATTACCGTATCTCCCTCTTCAATGGTGATACTGGCCTGAGCAGAAGTCACGCCCATAAACCAATTCAGATGGTGGGTCTGCTGTGCCGACATGACAAAGCTCGCAAATAAAGTGATTGTAATAAGTACTCTTTTTTTCATTGTTTTAGTTTTAGAATTAATAATTATTGAATTCAGCTTTCGACATCAAGGCATCTTGTAAAATCCGTGTGCTTAAAAATTACAAGTGGGGTAGCCTTGATGTCTTTTAGCCTGATTTTTATTGAATTATACTACATTGATCCAATTTTGCTTGTCCCAGTAGATCGTCAAAACCAATACATCTACCTTTGATTTTAACCATCGAATGAAGTTTCAGTCCTTCCGGAAGATTGCCGAACTGACAAAAAACCCGGTTATCCACTAGAATACTTTTTTCTCCGATATCGGTTATACTTCCTGTTATGACAATTGTTTTATTTAAATAATCGGTTTGGCTTTGAGAAGCATTATTTTCAAAATTTTGAGTCAACTCTTGGGCTGTAATCACAAACTCAGCTTCTTCTTCGGCGATGTTTCGATGATCTTGATATACATATCGATAACCGATAAAAACCATTACGGCAAGAGCGATTAAAATGTATATCCACTTTCTTATCATGAAAACAATTGTTAAAACAACATTTATGCATACAAATGTAGATAAAAATATTTATTTTTACCGCTCTTAAGACTTTTTTATGAAAAAAAAATATTTGAAATTCGTTTATGTGGGCGTAATCAGCTTATTTTCAATGGCCTGCACACATGAAAGCATGGATGACTTGGTAGAACCCACCAATCCGGAAGAAACCGATTTGATTACTTACACCGAACATGTGCGTTCAATTATTCAAAATAATTGTGTGATGTGCCATGCAAATCCCCCGGTTAATGGCGCACCGATGTCGCTTACCTCCTATTCGGATGTAAAAAATGCAGTACAAAATCGCGGCTTACTCGATCGTATTCAGCGACTCGAAGGCGAACCCGGCGCAATGCCTCTAGGTGGACCGCGCCTCCCTCAATCGCTTATCGATGTGATTGTGAAATGGAATACCGACGGTTTGAAAGAATAAATAAGATATTCCTTTAAAATAATATCCCTTTTTTAGGTATAAAATAAAGAGGAGGTTTAGCAGTAAATTTTAAAAATGTATCATGAAAAATTTAGTTTTACTATGTTGTATGGGATTTATACTGAATGCCCATGCTCAGGAACGCTATCTGACTCGGGCAGGACAAATAAATTTTGAGGCCTCCGTGCCTTCTTTTGAACCCGTTGCAGCAGAAAGCAATTCAGCCACGGCTATCCTCGATCCTGCTACCGGGGAAGTTGCCGCTTTGGTTTTGGTTAAGGCATTTCGCTTTGAAAATGCATTGATGGAAGAGCATTTCAACGAAAATTATGCTGAATCTTCCCAATATCCCAAAGCAAAATTTGAAGGAAAACTGGAAGGTTTTTCAGTGGAAAGTCTTTCCGAAACTCCCGAAGTTTTTGCCTTGCATGGAGATTTATTTTTCCATGGTGTGACCAAATCCGTTGAAATTCCGGTGAAAATTTCTCAAAAAGAAGAAAATATTTTGCTCCGTGCTGACTTTATTTTAAGCCCCTCGGATTTCAAAATCAAGATTCCCGGAATTGTGCGCAAAAAAGTTGCTAAAGAAGTTAATGTTAGCATAAAATTTAAACTGGAAAAGCAGTAGTTTCCGTTTATGAGGCTTAACTTTGCGATTTTTGGATTTTCGCGAGAAATTATCCGGAAATAGGAATGGGAAAAAAAAATTTCACCCTATAACTTTTTCGAAGGATTATGAGGATAGAAGAATTTCTAAAAATCAATAAAGAGTTGCCGGTTTCCTTGAAATCGGTTATTAATATATTGGTTTTAGCCGGAAAATTGAAACGGGAGATCAACGATTTTCTTCGGCCTTATGGCATTTCCGAGCCTATGTTCAACGTGCTTCGGATTTTGCGTGGTCAGGAAGGACAGCCTGCTAACCTGAAAAATGTGCAAATGAGAATGGTGCACAAAACCAGCAACACCACCCGCCTGGTCGATAAACTTATTGAAAAAGGCTTTGTGAAACGGATTATTCCCGAGGAAAACCGAAGAATCGTGGAAATAAGCATCACCGAAAAAGGGATGGACTTGCTGGCTCAAATCGATCCCGGATTCACTAAACTCGAGCAAAGCATGGTTAAAAAACTCAGTGATGAGGAGGTGTTCGAGCTTAATCGTTTGTTGGAAAAAATGACCGGATAATTCCTGAATTGAAACAGGAATTTTTCTTTTATCAACTGATTTCCTACAACTTATATCTTCTTAAACATAATTTTTTCCTGGCTAAATTCATAAGCAGCTTTTAACCACGGAAGCATATCTTTCCATTCTGTCACCGTATAACGGGACTTGGCATATACTTTCTTGGCGCTATATTTCAACATTCCATTTTCTACACTTGCTGTGGACACAAAAGATCCGGTATTATTGGAGATATTTTTTGTCAGTTTGTCCAATCCCACTACTTCATAGCCTTCCGGAATTTCAATTTCCACTTGATGCGAAAATGTTTTTGCATAATCGATATAGATATTGGTGTCTCGATTTTCTTCATCTGCTTTGATTTGCACCTGATTGCCGATGAATTTTCCGGCTTCAAATAAAAAGTTAGGACCGGCTCTTTGAATAAATTCTTTTTTGATGGTAAAATCATCCGTTACCACCAAAGGCTTATTGGAATAGCGTGAAGCCTCCACAATTTCGTATTCATAATCCATTACTTCAGTAACATTCAAACTTGATTTTGCCCTTTCAGACAGTTTTTTGTCGTGTTTTTCCTTTAAAGAAGCATAAAAAGCATTCATCTTTTTTTCAACTTCCTCTTCTTTTCGGTTTTGATTTTTTCGGCAATGAAAAAAATGTTTCGTTTCGTATCGATCAAATTCTTCATTCAGAAAATCATTAAAAAACAATCTGCTATTGAGTTCTTCCACTTTAAAATGTCCGGAAAAGTCCATTTTACGTTGGATATTTAGTACATCAAACCCCTCTTCAAAATCCACTTTTACGATCGTGTTTTCCACATTATCCTTAGCGGTGGTACTAGGCAACACATCGGTGCCAACGCTTTCTACTTTTCGGTTTTTCTTCACACTGAGGGTATAGACCTTTGTATTCTCAAGGTTTTCGGGAAAAAGTTCGGCCTGTACGTGGGGAGAAATATGAAAAAAATACAAAGGATCCGCAAAATTAAAACGCAACCCATGCGAGACATTTGAGCGTAAGAGCAGATCGTCTATGCTGCCATTATAGTCGGCGGTAGCCACGATAATATCATAATCTACTTCCAGTTGTTTTGCGAGTCCGGCCATGTAATTGACAAAATTGCTTTCCTGAAGAATAATATAATCTTGATCGCAGGGCAATCCATATCCTTCTATTTTATTTTCATCGGCCACAACCAATTCGATAAACCTGTTGTAGGTCTTGTGACGGATATAATAAAGGGCTTGGACCATCTGTTCTCTTTTATCGGTAATTCCCTTTTCCTCCAGATATTTCACCACATCTTTGACGTCTTTTCTGTTGTAGGTGTCAAAACGTTCTCCGTAATATTCCAAAATTTCTTCCTCGGAAACGCCGGTTTTTCGAACAGCATAATCTCCCAGAAAAGCTTCTGCACTTCTTCCATTTAAAGCAAAAACCACCTGAAATTTCAATGCCGGAAACTCCACAAGGGGATAGAACCATCGCGGAAAATCTCTTTTCTCCAGGTCGGTAGCTTCCAAAATATATTTCTTTGTTGCTCGCCTGTCAGTAGGCACTTCTTGGATTTTGGGAGCACCGTTATAGGTTTCCATATTCAGATAGAAATCATTTTCCACTTCGATAGAAATTTTCCTGTAAACGATTGGATATCGGCCGTTGAGAACTGTTTCCACGGGATCAAAAACATTTACTCCATAATATTCAGTCGTAAAATCATCTTTATAAATAAAGACATCCACAATATCACCTATCTCAAGTCCGGGCAAAGCAATTTTGATTTCATCGTCTTGTTTAACTTTCATCTTTTCTATATCTACGATGCTTTCTGTGCCGTCGGGTTTGATGATCTTAATTCCCATGATGGTTTTGCTCTGATTCCATCTGCGGAACAGACTGCCGTAACTCGTGTTTTTTTCATAAGAAAACTCCGAATAATTCTCCACCGCAGCTTTATCCAAAAGCTTTACACGCTGGTGCCAGAAAGAAGGAAATTTCATTTTTCGACCACTATTGGTGTAGGTGTAGTTTTCTTCCAGATAAAGGATTACTGCACTTTCACCGCTCCATTTCTCAGGGATATCGGTGATGTGTTGTTTTTTGTTTGCGGAATTCCAAAATTGATTTTGAAGTTTGAGGGTTTCTTTGTTTTGGGCAAGACTGTTCGCAGAAAGGCATAAAAAGGCTAGAAAAGCTAATAAATTTTTCATTTTAAAAATACAAAATTGGTTAGGATTGTTTTACTAAGATGATTTGTCGAGAGAGTTTTTCCAGAAAACTATCAAAGGTGACATTCCAAGTTTCAAAGTCGCTCTTGTCGATAAGACGTTTTTTGAAATTTACTTGTTTTTGGTAGATAATTTTATTGTCAGAAAGTTCGTAATTGAGCGAAATATCCACCATTTCATTGCTTACTGAAAAGTCTTGTGGCAGTGATTTTACTTGATATCCCGATGGGATTTCCAATTGAGTTTCCACAAGCTCTTTTTGTTTCATATGGAATTTATATCCGGACTTTCGGTTTCTGAAAATCCATCCCGAAGTATTTTTTTCCGGATCGATATCCAAATAAATAGTTCCATCAAATTCTGAGATTGCGTTGCCGATTTTCAGAGAATATTGGAGCTTCAAATCTTGGTTTCTTATTTCAGGATCGAAAGGAGAAATACTTTCTACCATGTAATTGTTGTTGCCGGTGGTCAAAAAATTGGAAAGCACTTCTAACTGGTCACCACTATCAAAACTGGTGTAATTGTTTTGAAACATCACCCGGCTTTCATTTTGAAAAATTCGTTCTGCGGTGCCTACCAAAAACCCGTCCTGTATTTTTAATTCATAGCGCACCTTATCGATATTTCCGGAGGTGGTGGCGCTCGGCACAGTCACGATTTTATAGCTATCGCCATTTTGCACCATGGCTTGCTTTCCTTGAATTCGGGTAGCATAAGTCCCAAATTGATTGTACTTTTCCGTAGCATCAAGAAAAATAAGCTCGCCATCCAACTTGACTGCACAAATCATATGGTTGTTTATGGCTAGCGAAGGAATAGAATAATCATAAGCAATTCTGTCTGTTCCTATCCACACCAAACGGGAATCAAACCCGGCTTCTTGAAGCATCGCTTGAGTCAAAAAAGCCATTCCTTTGCAATCCCCATACCGTTTATTGAACACATTTTGGGGACTATCCGGCTGAAACCCTGCAATGCCATCTTCAAAAGCAATATACCGGATGTTATCCTGCACCCAATAATAGATATTTTCGATTTTCTCTTTATCGGTTTTGGCTTTAGCGGTAAGTTCATCCACCTTGGCCGAGAAGACCGAAGGGTCTATTTCAACCTCTTCCACAAGCCCGTTGCACCAAGCATACAAATCGTCTACACTGTTGAAAAGGTCGTTGGAAATTCCTTCATGCGTATAAGATTTTGCGTGATAAACCACGTGTGGATAAACATAAGAAGGTCCCGGTGAGTTTTGTTCCCCCGGTTGAGGAGGAATATTTTTGAATGTATAAACAATCGTTTCTCCATCAGAATTTTTTGTCTCGGTTTTTTTGATATCAAAACCTTCAAAATTGTATTCAACAACTTCCAAATCCAGCCAATTCGGGATATGAATGGTCAGTTTACCTTCAACAATTCGATATATTGAAGAAAAATATTGTCGTACGAAGTATTTTACATCCTTGTATTTTTTTTTGGTTTGGATATTATATTTAGTTCCCTGCAGTGGAAAAACCAAATTGACATATTGCTTACGATAATCGCCGTGAAAAATATTCTGGCTATTCACATATTCATCTCTGATTCCCGAGTGAAATTCCTTCAAATTTCGATTCCTACGGTCCTTAAGTTCGAAATCTTCAACCTCCGATTCGGAATCATAGAATACAGGATATTGAATTCGGGAATTGGATGAAATATTCATCAAGCTCTCCTCCTTGGTCTTGTAAGCTTCCACAAGTCCTTCCTTTTTATTAAAATCAAAAGTAACTTCGATATTTTTGGAAACTACGACGATATTTTCATCTTCATAAGCCGATTTCAGCTCTTTGGCTCGTTGAATTTCTTCAGTTGTGGGATCTGATTTTCCCTGAGAAAAACCTTGAAAAGAAAAGAATAATAATAGAAAAGCAGTAAAAATTCGATGCATATATATTCGTTAAATTTTTCCAAATATATATATTTTATTTTTAAAGGGGTAATTCTGTATAGTTTCAGAGGAAACAATCCATTTTTTGTATTGAGCGATTAATCAAAAGCAAAATAAAAGTTCAAAAAATCAGAAGGATTAAAAAAATAGGGGAAATAGGTTTTTAGGCAGAAAGATTATTTTCAAACTCCGCTAAAGTCAGGGCATTTTCCACTGAAAATTCTCCGATTTTTGTTCTTCGCAAAGCGGAAAGATGTGCCCCACAGCCCAATTTTTTTCCAAAATCATGAGCCAAACTACGGATGTAGGTGCCTTTGCTGCACTTTATCCTAAAAAAAACTTTTGGCAGTTCAATTTTTTCAATCTCAAATTCCTTCACTACAACTTCACGGGCTTGAATTTCCACGGATTGATTGGTGCGGGCATATTCATAAAGTCGTTTCCCATCTTTTTTTAAAGCAGAAAACAAGGGCGGCACTTGCTTGATTGTCCCGATAAATTCTGAAGCTGTCCGCTGAATTTGTTTTTCGGATATTTCTGAAATGGGAAAAGTCTGATCGATTTCGGTTTCTAAATCATAGGAAGGTGTAGTCGCCCCAAGGCTGAAAGTGCCGGTGTATTCCTTTTCCAGCCCCATCAACTCATTAATTTTTTTTGTGTTTTTACCTGTACATACAATCAACAATCCCGTGGCCAAAGGATCGAGGGTACCGGCATGACCTACTTTTATTTTTTTTATTTTATAATGATAACGTATCAACCATCGTACTTTGTTGACCAGCTGAAACGAGGTCCATTCCAAGGGTTTATCGAAAAGTAAGGTTTGACCGGATTTGAAATATTCGGCATTTAGGGAATGGAGGTTCATGTTTCAGTTGGAGTTTAGGCACAAAATTAAACAAATGCTTTTGAGGCTAAAAGTTCATTCTCTCGGCGTCCAATTTGATAAAAACAAACAGTAAAATAGTGAATCCCCACAAGGCAGATCCTCCATAACTAAAAAAGGGAAGTGGAATTCCGATAGTAGGCAAAACCCCGATTACCATTCCGATATTGATGAAAAAATGCACGAAAAAAATTCCTACCACACCATAACCATAGGCACGTTTAAATTGGGTTTTTTGTCGTTCGGCCAAAAACAAAAGCCGCAACATAAAGCCTACAAACAAAACGAGGATGATCATGCTTCCCACAAAACCCCATTCTTCGCCCACGGTGCTGAAAATGTAATCGGTGTGTTGTTCGGGGACAAAATTCCCTTTGGTTTGCGTTCCCTGAGTCCAGCCTTTTCCAAACCAGTCGCCGCTACCGAGGGCAATTTCGCTCTGCCGGGTGTTGTACCCAATTCCACGTGGATCTGCTTCTTTTCCCAACACAATATTGAAACGGTCGCGGTGACGTTGTTCAAAAACATTATGAAAAATAAAATCTACTGAAAAAACAAAAAGAACCGCGGTAAGCGCAATCAATCCCCACTTTAAAAAACCCGGTCGTCTGGCGTAGTTTTTAATAATAATAAGAATTGCCACGGCCACGGAAATTAACGACACCCAAATTGGGCCGAGCAACAAGGTCAGTACAAACAAAATAATCAAAGAAATCGCTATTATAAAATAATAAGGAGAGAGCCCTTCGCGATACATAGGAAAGAAAAAAGCGGTATAGATTAGGGCACTTCCCGGATCAGGTTGAAGCAAAATAAGCACTGCGGGAATTGCAATAATCAAAAAAGCTTTCAGGTGATGTTTGAAGCTATCCATTTCGGTTTGAATGTCGCTCAGATATTTTGCCAGCGCCAGAGCGGTTCCCACTTTTGCAAATTCTGTGGGCTGAAAATTCATAAAACCCAAATCATACCAAGAAGTGGCTCCGGAGATTTTTTTTCCAAAAAGGAATAAGCCCGCCAAAGAAACCATCGAGATGATATAGAAGATACTGGCAAAACGCTCATAAAATTTGGCTTCGATGGAAAGCACGATGACAATGAGCACCAAGCTCAGGGCAATCCAT
This sequence comes from uncultured Flavobacteriaceae bacterium, assembly GCA_964410335.1. Taxonomy (GTDB): domain Bacteria; phylum Bacteroidota; class Bacteroidia; order Flavobacteriales; family Flavobacteriaceae; genus DASSWG01. Next base: position 21,244 of record CAYPGZ010000013.1, read on the forward strand.
AAACCTTGTTTCACATACACTTGATCAAAGTCAAAAATACCGCCTGAAGTTTCGCTCAAGGAAGCGGAATAAATATTGACCCATCCGAAGCCCACAAGCAACAAAAACAGGAAAACCGTAAGCCAATCGATATTTGCAATACTCCGGGACATTTAAAAATTTAGCGTCGGTTATCAGGGACTTTATATTTGTTTTGCAATTTTTGCAAACCCTAAAAAAGCAGGGAATCCTGAAAGCAAAGTTAAACATAGTTTGGCTGCGGGGTGGGTAAAACTTAATAATATTTCCCATAGCGAGATTAGCTCCGCACAACTTTAACCGTAAATTTAGTTGGGATTATTTTCGAACGTTAAAAATATCTTTCTGTATATATTTTGTTTTTTATATATTTTTTTTTAGTTTTAGGGGATATTGGTTTAATTTAACCCACCAATCCATGAAAAAATCAACCACTACATCAAGGAAACAAATCAAAAAATATTTGATTTTGGGTGCCGTCCTAAATCAAAAAGCAATGAAAAATTTGATCATACTTATTATCGCGGCCTTCTTGTTTTCCGGATGCAGCCGTGAAGAAAAAGGAGACGACGATCCCATTTATGGCGTGGTAATGGGAAATTTTGTTGATTTTTCCATACACAACGAAGCCGGGGAGGATTTGTTGGACCCGAACAACCCCGATGCTTACCAAGCTCATGAAATAGAAGTTTACTATTTTGTCGATGGCAAGCGACATATTTACGGGAAAGGAAGTGGCCTTATACTTTATCAAAACTTAGACTTTAATACCTTAGACACTTTGGAGTACAGGGTTGGTTTCCTTTTAAATTCAGAGGAAAATGGGACATCCCCCGTAACCACTTATGTAAAATGGAGCCCCACAGACACAGACACCTTGATGTCCACCTATGAACGCAATAACGGGAGTGTCATCCTAAAAAAATTCTGGTACAACGGGGAGTTAAAAGGAGTGGATTACCAGTATATGTTTGATCTGGAGAAGTAAACCCTATTGGTTTATCTTAAAATCAACACCACTATAGGGTTTTGCGTATTCCTCCAAAAGGCTGTGTTCCAAAACCCATTCTTCCCGGTTTTTGTTTTCTTCGGAAATTTTGCCATTCAGGTATTTTTCGATGAGCAAACTCGCAATCCGCCCGGCGTACCGGGAGCCCCAATATCCATTTTCCACAAAAACCGAAAGGGCAATTTTTGGATTGTCCTTGGGGGCAAAAGCCACAAAAATGGAATGGTCGGTAAGCTGTACACGTTTGCCGTCAATTTCCGTGAAATTCTCTGCCGTTCCTGTTTTTCCGCAAATTTCGATGCCTTTCACTTGCAGATGGCGCGCCGTTCCCCATTGATACACATCAAACATACCTTCAATTACCGGCTCAAAATGCTTCGAATCAATTGTCGTGTAGTTTTTAACGGTATATTTTTCGTCTTTGATGGGCCTGCCTTCAATTTTTTTCAAAATATGTGGTGTATAATACCAACCCCGATTGGCAATGGCTGCGGTAAAATTTGCCAGTTGAATCGGTGTGGTCAAAATTTCACCTTGTCCAATTGCATTTGAAATTGTTGCCGTCGCATACCAATTGTATTTTGGATATTGATACACGCGGTTGTAATAATCCGCATCCGGAATTTTCCCTTTTCTTCCAATGGGCAAATCGTATCCCAAATATTGCCCTAGCCCAAAACTTTCCAAATGTTTTTTCCAAGCGTTCATTCCTTCTTGGGGAGTGTCATATTTTCTCAGGGTTTTTAAATAAACCTGAGAAAAATAGGTATTGCAAGAAAGTGCCACCGCAGAGGAAAGACTAACCGGGCTGGGATGATCGTGACATCCCATAAAAGCTTTGGCCGAAGAGGCATAGCGAAAACCCATATGACATGAAAAAGCCTCTTTCACGTCCACCACTTCTTCTTGCAGCGCAATCAGTCCGGTAAGAGTCTTGAAAGGAGAGCCCGGGGGATACATCGCCAATAAACTTCGATCAAAAAGTGGTTTGGCTATGGTGTCATACCACAATCGGGTGAAATTTTTTGATCGTTTTCTTCCCACCAAAAGTGAAGGGTCGTAACTTGGAGCCGTTACAAGCGCCAGAATTTCACCGGTTGCAGGTTCGATGGCCACCACCCCTCCTCTTTTATTTTTCATCAACTTTTCTGCATAAGCCTGTAATTCGGCATCCAAAGTGAGGGTGAGATCCTTTCCTTTTTGAGAAAGGGTGTCAAAAATTCCATCTTTATAAGGACCGATATCCCGATTAAATCGATCTTTTTGGATGAATTTCACTCCTTTTACCCCGCGTAATAATTCCTCATAATATTGTTCCACCCCTTGCCTCCCTATCAAATCTCCTGATTGATAATAGGCATTGTTATTAATGACAGCCTGATTTACTTCTGCGATATAACCCAAAACATTTGCTGCACAATCGATTTGATAGTCCCGAAGAGAACGTTTTTGAATGTAAAACCCTTCAAATTTCCACATTTTTTCCTGAAGGTAAGCATATTCGCTTTTGGTCATTTTTGATACGATAACCGAAGGAAGAATCGGGGAATATATTTTGGCTTTGTCCAATTGTTTACCGAGTTGTTCCGGAGTTATACTCAACATTTCTGAAAGTTCCAGCGTATCAAAAACCCCTACTTCACGCGGAATGGCCATCAAGTCGTAAGAAGGTTGGTTGGAAACGAGCAATTTCCCGTGGCGTCCATAAATAAATCCTCGTTGGGGATATTCATATACTTTTTTCACTGCGTTGTCCATAGACATTGCCGTGAACGAATCATCGATAATTTGCAAATAAAAAAGCCGTCCGGCAAAAATAATGCCGGTACCCAAAATCAATATGGGAAGGAGTAGTTTTTTCATTTACTGCAAAGATGAAATTACTTTTCTCTTTTTCCGAAAAGTATCATGACAATCAAAATCAAAATGATGCTGAATATTCCTGAAAACAACGTTTTTTCAAGGATGAAAAGTATACTTAAAAAACTGAAAGTTTCCAAGGAAAAAAGCACAAAATGATGGATGAAGACCATGGTGGAAACATAGACGAATCTTTCTTTGAAAGAAATCTTACTGAATTTGAGCGTTTGGTGGTCATATCCCAGCCCAAAGGAGGACTTTAGTAGAAACGGGCGAAGATAGGAGATTACCAAACAAGCCGCAGCATTAACTCCTCCACTATCGGCAAAAAAATCAATACTCAACCCGAGTAGAAAACCATAAAAAATCACTTGTCCTCGGCCGATGTTCACAGGAAGAAGGATGATAAAAAGTATATAGATATATGGATTTATATAGCCTAAAAAATTAATATTATTGAGTACTGCAGCCTGCAATAAAATCAAAAGCACGAATCGAAAAATATTTATGAACAACTGGCTATTCATTTTCAGGCTGACTTAGTTCCAACAATTCTTCGCGGTCCGGGTTTTCAATTATATAAACATACCCCAAATTGGTCATATCGTTGAAGAGACGAATATCAATTTCATAATACGTGTCGTCCTCTTCCAAATTTAAATGGTGAACAATTCCCACGGGAATTCCTTCCGGAAAGATAAAAGACTTTCCCCCGGTGATTAGGGTGTCTCCTTCTTGAACCGGTGCTATTTTGGGGACATATGTCAATTGCGCCAGGTTGGGATTTTTTCCATTCCAGACCAAGGTGCCAAAATGGTTTGACTTTTTCAAGCGTACATTGATTGCCGAGTTGGAGTTCAGAATAGAAATCACCCGGGCATAATTCTCACTGGTGCCTTCCACAATTCCCACGATTCCGCGACTGGTGATCACGCCCATGTCCACTTTCACACTATCTCTTGCACCTTTATCTAACAGTAGGTAGTTATCAGTTTTAGAATAATTATTGGAAATCACCTTAGCCGGAAGGAATGTATAGCTTTTTCCCAGACTATTGGTGTGGGTTTGAAAAGCAATCGAATCTTCTTTTGAAGCATATAATAGTGAACGCAAATAGCTGTTTTCTTCTTTTAGTGCCTGATTGTATTCTTCAAGGTGAAAATAGGCTTGCAAACTACTTACCCATTCATAAAAACTGCCGGTCAAGAAGTTTGTGGAAGACACGAACTTGCTTTTATGATAGGAATGAGATTGAACGGTGAAAAAAATCGACAAGCCAAACAGGAGTAGGAACAACAGTGTATTCTTATTCCGGATAAGAAAATTAATTATCTGTTGCATGAAAAAAAGTTTTGGTCAGCTAAAAAACCTTCCTATTTAATCAAAACTCCTTTGAACTTGTTGACGTTTTTAAGGGTAATCCCTGTTCCTCGCACCACAGCTCGCAATGGGTCTTCAGCAATATAAACAGGCAAATCGGTTTTTTGTGAAATACGTTTATCCAGACCGCGCAACATAGAACCTCCTCCGGCGAGATATATTCCTGTGTTGTAGATATCTGCTGCCAATTCCGGAGGTGTTTGAGAAAGCGTTTCCATAACGGCATCTTCTATTCTCAAAATCGATTTATCCAAAGCCTTTGCTATTTCGCGATGAGAAACGTCCACTTGTTTGGGCTTTCCGGTAAGCAAATCACGTCCTTGCACACTTAAGTCTTCCGGTGGAACTTCTAAATCTTCGGTTGCTGCCCCAATTTGTATTTTGATTTTTTCAGCCGTGCGTTCCCCTACATACAGGTTATGCTGAGTTCGCATATAATAAATGATGTCGTTAGTAAAAACATCTCCGGCAATTTTTATGGATTTATCACAAACGATTCCTCCCAATGCGATTACCGCTATTTCTGTAGTTCCTCCCCCAATATCTACAATCATATTTCCTTTGGGTTGCATAATATCCACCCCAATTCCGATTGCTGCCGCCATCGGTTCATGGATTAGGTAAACTTCTTTTCCATTTACCCGCTCTGCACTTTCTTTTACGGCGCGCATTTCCACTTCGGTAATCCCGCTTGGAATACAAATAACCATACGCAAAGAAGGGGTGAAAATTTTCTTTTTCAGGGCGGGAATTTCTTTGATGAACATGCTGATCATTTGTTCACTGGCGTTGAAATCAGCAATCACACCATCTTTCAGCGGACGAATGGTTTTGATATTCTCGTGGGTTTTGCCTTGCATCATTGCGGCTTCCTTGCCGGCAGCAATGATTTTACCGGTAGTACGATTTATGGCAACGATAGAAGGGCTGTCCACTACCACTTTGTCATTGTGCACAACAAGCGTGTTTGCAGTTCCCAAATCGATGGCAACCTCTTCGGTCAAAAAATCAAAAAATCCCATAGTTGGTCAATGTTAGGAATTCTGTAAAAATATGAAATTTACGTTTACCCCCCGTATGTTATCTTACTGTATATTTTCTCGTTATAGATTGCCCAAATGTAGGGAAATCCATTTTAGCATTATTCTGACAAATTGAAATTTTAATCAATTAGTGTTTAAAATGTCTGGTGCCCGTCATGACCATAGCCAGTTGATGTTCATTGCAATAATCAATACTCAACTGATCTTTTATTGACCCACCGGGCTGAATAACCGCAGAGATTCCTGCTTTGTGTGCAATTTCTACACAATCGGGAAAAGGGAAAAAAGCATCGCTTGCCATCACGGCTCCTTTGAGATCAAAACCAAAAGACTGAGCTTTTTCGATAGCTTGACGCAGGGCATCTACACGAGAAGTCTGTCCGGTTCCGCTGGCACAAAGTTGTTTGTTCTTGGCCAAAACAATGGTATTTGATTTGGTGTGTTTGCAAATTTTTGAAGCAAACAACAAATCCTCCATTTCATTTTCAGTGGCTTTGGTGTGAGTTACCTGTTCAAGATTTTCTGAAGAATCGGTTTTCATGTCGCGTTCCTGAACCAAAACCCCGTTCAAACAAGAACGCAGGGTAGTTTCCGGAAACTCCTGTTTCTTTTGTTTTAAAAGAATTCTGTTTTTTTTCTGTTTTAAAATTTCCACTGCATCGGCAGAAAATGAGGGCGCAATAACGACTTCACAAAAAAGTTTATTTATTTCTGAAGCCGTTTCAACATCAATTTCGGTATTGGCGATAAGAATTCCTCCAAATGCCGAAACCGGGTCTCCAGCAAGAGCCGCTTGATAAGCCTCCGCCAAAGTTTTTCGTTGGGCGAGGCCACAAGCGTTATTGTGTTTCAAAATGGCAAACGTGGGATCTTCTCCTATAAATTCCCCCATTAAATTAGTGGCAGCATCCACATCCAAAAGATTGTTGTAAGAAAGTTCTTTCCCGTGAAGTTGGTCGAAGATTTCATCAAAATTACCATAAAACCAGCCTTTTTGATGTGGATTTTCTCCATATCGAAGCGCTTTCTTTTCTTGCAAATTTGCTATTTCGCTGAAAGTTTCAGATTTATTACCGGAAAAATAGTTGAAAATTGCAGTGTCATAATTCGAGGATATTTTAAAAGCTTTTGCTGCGAATTTTTTTCGATCTTCCAAAGATATTTTTCCGTTGTCTTGAGAAAGTAGCTCCAAAACCTCGTGGTAATCTTCCCGAGAAGAAACACACAAAACATCATTGAAATTCTTTGCGGCAGCACGAATAAGAGAAATTCCTCCGATATCGATTTTTTCGATTATATCGGTTTCGGAAGCCCCCGAAGCCTCCGTTTTTTCGAAGGGATACAAATCCACAATGATGAGGTCTAGATTTGGAATTTCATATTCTTCGATTTCTTTTCTGTCGGAGAGGTCATCTCTTCGATTCAAAATCCCTCCAAAAACTTTTGGATGAAGGGTTTTAACACGTCCTCCCAAAATCGAAGGATAGGAAGTAAGTTCTTCAACCGGAATTACTTCAATATTTAAGTCTCGCACAAATTTTTCGGTGCCGCCTGTAGAATAAATTTTAACACCAAGTTGATCCAGTTTTCTAACGATTGGTTCCAATCCATCTTTGTGAAAAACCGATATCAAAGCGGATTTTAGGATTTTTGGGTGGGTCATTTTGAAATATTTTCTGATTTTGCAAAAGTAAAACATTCATCAAAGGTGGAAGCTCGATTTTTTATAAAACAAAACCTTATCCGAAAAACCTATTTTTGTGTTATAAGAATAAGCAGCGAGAATATATCATCAAAACGTAACAAAATAACTTTCATCACGTCTTACCATTAGGCCAAAAAACCGAAATTTCATCATGCTGATTTATTTACGGGTTTTAAAAGAAAGTTTCAATTTTGCACTCAGCGCACTGAAAAACAATAAGTTGAGAACTTTCTTGTCCTTATTGGGCGTTACCGTGGGGATATTTTCCATTGTGGCGGTGCTGGCTGCTGTGGATTCTTTGGAGCGCGAGGTAAGAAGCAGTTTAAATACTCTTGATGCCAGCACGATGGTGATTGCGCGATACTCCTTTGGCCCCACGGATGTTCCTCAATGGAAACGCGAGCAATTTCCGGACGTAACCTACAATGAATACAGAGCCTTAAAAGCTGAAGTTCCCGATATTGAGGCCGTTTCTTTTTCGCTTTATCTTCCTCCCAGTCCGGTGAAATATATGGGAAAGCAAGTGGCGGGAGTTGCAGTTTATCCGGTAACGTATGAATATTATGACATCGAAGCATTGCAACTGGAAGAAGGGCGTTTTTTCAATGCATCGGAATCAAACAGTGGTTCACAAGTGCTGGTCATGGGGGCAAATATTGCGGAAAGCTTATTCGGAGGACAAAATGCCTTGGGAAAAGAAGTCCGGCTTTTCGGAAGGGATTTTACGGTAATTGGTGTGTTGGAAAAACAAGGCGGCAATATTTTTAATCAATCCAATGATGATGCGGTCATCATTCCGGTGAATGTTGCCCGACGGATTTATGGAGATAATAACAAAGCCACTTTTCCCCAGATTGTATTAAAGCCTAAGGATGGTGTGGATATCGGTGAATTCACTTCTCGATTAGAAAATGCCTTGAGAATGTATCGAGGAATCAAACCGGGCGATATCAATACTTTTTTTATCAATAAACTTTCCGGCTTCACTGATCTTATCGATCAAATGACCTCTCAGCTCAATATGTTTGGATTTATCATCAGTGCATTCTCGTTATTGGTGGGAGGTTTCGGGATTGCCAACATCATGTTTGTAAGTGTGAAAGAGCGCACCAACTTGATTGGTATTCAAAAATCCCTCGGTGCAAAGAACAAATTTATTTTATTTCAGTTTTTGTTTGAAGCTGTGATTTTGGCCATAATTGGCGGCTTAATAGGAATTTTCCTGGTTTGGTTTGCTTCCTTGGTCATTTCGGCATTTACAGGAAGTTTTGAATTTATTCTCTCTATTGGAAATATCATTATCGGAACCGGAATCTCAGCCTTAATTGGTCTTGTTTCAGGAATAATTCCGGCGATTTCAGCCTCGAGACTAGATCCGGTGGAGGCTATCCGAACCGGAATGTAGTGATCTGAAATTAAAGGAGTAAGGAATAATCTGTTTCGACATAAATAGGATTAATCTTCCAAATAGCCGAATTTTCCTCGATTAAAATCGTCAAATGCTTGCCTTAATTCCTCCCGGGTATTCATCACAAAAGGTCCTTGTGCGGCAATGGGCTCATTTATAGGCTCCCCACTCATCATCAAAACAAGACTATCTTCTAAAGCTTCGATTGAAAAGAATTCCCCTTTTCTTTCAAAAAGTGCAAAATGATCTAAAAGAACGGTTTGGGTATTATTTATTTTAATTTTTCCTTCGATAACCAGCAAAGCTGTGTTGAAATTAGCGGGAAATGAAAAATTGATTTTTGAGCCTTTTTTTAAATGTATATTTTGCAAATGTATAGGAGTAAAGGTAGACGCCAAACCTTTTACTCCTCGATATTCTCCTGCGATAACTTCTACCTTTCCCTTATTTTCCGGCAGTTTATATTTATTTATTTTTTGATGTGAAATCTCTTGATAATTTGGTTTGGATGTTTTGTATTTGGCCGGTAGGTTCACCCAAAGTTGAATCATTTGAAAATCTCCTCCTTTTTTGTTGAAATTTTCTTCATGGTATTCCTTATGCAAAATTCCGGAACCGGCAGTCATCCATTGCACATCTCCTTCCCCGATAATCCCCCCTCCGCCGCTACTGTCATGATGGGCTACTTTACCTTTATATACAATAGTTACTGTTTCAAAACCTTTATGCGGATGCACTCCTACCCCGCGCGGTTTATCGGATGATGGAAAATAATATTTAGAGTTATAATCCAATAGAAGAAAAGGATCCATACGACGTATATCCACCTGTTCACTACCCGGAAAAAAATTATGCATTCTAAACCCATCGCCCACATTATGAGGTGGAGGTGGAGGGATAACTATTTCCACATTTTTCACTTTCATAATCCATCAATTTTGAAACAAAATTAGGCTGTCATTATCACTTGTGCATTGATATAAGATAAGAAAAAACCGCTCAAAAAGAAAAGCGGTTGGAGCTAAGTTTTTTTGAAACTGCGATCAGATGGGGTTAAAGTTACGTCTTGCCAACTCTTTCCGAACACGACTAAGACTTTCGGGGGTGATTCCCAGATAAGAAGCGACCATCCATTGCGGAACACGTAGCAACAGATCCGGATACAGAGTAATAAAATCCAAATATCGTTTTTCCGCAGAAGCGCCCAACAATAAATTGATACGTTTTTGTAAATGAAGAATATGTCTGTGAAGTAATTTATCGTTGAATTCCCCAAAAGAAAGACTAATTTTCGCGACTGATTGAAGGAAATCTCTCCCCATCAAAACGACCTGTGTTTCTTCAATAGCCTCGATAAAAAAATCGGATGGTTGATTGAGGTACATACTACTTCGATCGCTTACATACCAGTTTTCAGGAGCAAATTGAATAATATGTTCTTTTCCGTTCTCATCAATCGAAAAACTGCGTAACAGCCCTTTTTCGACAAAAAAAGCAAATCGACAAATTTCACCTTCGCGCAAGAGAAAATCTCCTTTGGTAATGGTTTTAGATTTTAGAAGCCCCGCCGATTGCTCAAACTCTTCAGCGCTAATTCCTGCTTTTTCTGCCATGTAAGACCGGAAAACTGTGAACATCGGTTTTGATTTTATCCAAAGATAGGGATATTTTAAATCCCCCATCCCTACTCATCCCCAACTTTTCACCGCTTCCACAAAAGCTTTTGCGTTTTCCACCGGGATATTCGGCAAAATTCCATGACCGAGGTTGACGATGTAACGGTCTTTACCAAATTCATCTATCATCTGATGAACCATTTTTTTAATTTCGGCAGGAGGAGAAAAAAGCCTTGCCGGATCAAAGTTCCCCTGTAAAGTAATTTTTCCACCACTCAAATAGCGGGCATTGCGTGCCGAACAGGTCCAATCCACTCCCAGCGCTGAAGCTTTGCTTTTTGCCATTTTGTCCAAAGCAAACCAGCAGCCTTTTCC
>CAYPGZ010000014.1:0-8889 GCA_964410335.1 uncultured Flavobacteriaceae bacterium
GTTTTTCCTTTTATTAATCGATCTGCCAATATAGGTAGTTGACTTTCTTCCGAAGAACCCGCAATTATTTTGTTAGGAATATAAAATGCATCTAATTCTTTTTTTAGTTTCAAGAAGTCTTTTCCAACCAAAACAATTTCATAAAAATCTTTTTCGAAATTAAGAGCCAAATCCAACCAATTGGAATAGGCTTGTGGATATTTTTCGGCTTGTGGCCATATCTTCAATAACATTTTTTGAGCAATATCTCTGTATTCCATATTTCCATAAAATCGGGATAATTTGAATAAATTTTTTGCCATTGCAGAATTCGAAGCCGGAAGCACGTTGTCTTGAAGTTCCATCGTTCTTGAAATCAGACCTTTATCTCGTTTTGAGGTGAAATAGAACATCCTTTTTTCTTTATCGTAATAATCCCGGAAAGTTGTTTGGGTAAGGGCATCTGCGCGCAATAACCAAGCTTCGTCAAAAGTATTTTCATATAAATTTAAAAAAGCCTCGATTGTGAAAGCATAATCTTCCAAAAAACCATTTCCCCGCTTGTCCTTGGGTTTGTGTGAATGATAAAGTGTTCCGTTTTTATCCATTCGATTTTCCGTTAAAAACCGGGCATTTTTCAAGGCTATATCCAAATATTTTTTCTCGCCAAAAACACGATGAGCATCCAGAAAAGCTTTAATCATCAGGGCATTCCATGAGGTGATAATTTTATTGTCCATTCCGGGGCGCGGACGTTGTTCTCGAAGCTGAAAAAGTTGTTTTTTGCAAGTTTGAAGCATGTTTTCTGCTTCGTGGAGAGAAAGTGAAAATTGTTTTGCCACTTCCTCTAAAGATTTATTTCTGATGAGTACATAATTATGTTCTTCCCAGAAACCATATTCATTGATATTGTAGAATTCAGCAAAGAAATCATATTTTTCACCCAGTGCTTCTTTAAGCTCATTTTTACGCCAAACATAAAAAGCTCCTTCTTTCGAAATGCCGTCTTGGTTCGGACTGTCTGCATCCAAAGCAGAAAAAAAACCTCCCTCATTATCTGAAAGCTCGCGCAATACGAATTCCAAGGTATCGGTGACTACCTTTTTGTATAGTGATTTTTTAGTGAGCAGAAAAGCATCACAATATAGGCTGACGAGTTGAGCATTGTCATAAAGCATTTTTTCGAAATGAGGAATATGCCATTTTTTATCTACGGAATAGCGTGAAAATCCTCCTCCCAAATGATCATAAATTCCGCCTGAAGCCATTTTTTTTAAGGTTAACTCCACAAAATCCATTAATTCTCTTCTTTTGGAAGGCTCAGAATTTTTGTATTGAAAAGAATATCGTAGTAAAAATTGATAATTATTAGCCATAGGAAATTTTGGAGCGCGATTGGTTCCCCCCATTTCCCAATCAAAATTTGATTCCCACTCCGACAAAACATTTTCAAAAAAACTTTTTGGAAGCGCTTTTGTGCTCTCCCTTAGCGGGATCAGCTGCATTTCTCGTAAACCTTGTTTTAGTTTCTCGGCATAATCCGTCATTTGCTCTGGATTGGTTTTAAAAAGTTTACTCAACTGATGAAGACTTTCTTTCCATTGTGTTTTTGGAAAATAGGTGCCTCCCCAAACCGGCCGGCCGTCGGGAAGTGCCACAATATTTAAGGGCCATCCTCCATGTCCGGTCATCAATTGAACGGCATCCATATAAACTTGGTCGATGTCGGGACGTTCTTCGCGGTCTATCTTTATGTTGATAAAACCATCGTTCATAATATGTGCTACTTCTTCATCTTCAAAACTTTCTTGAGCCATCACATGACACCAATGGCAGGTGGAATATCCGATGCTTATCAATAGAAGTTTATTTTCCTTTTTTGCTTTTTCGATGCTTTTTTCGTTCCACGCCAACCAATTTACCGGGTTTTCGGCATGTTGCAACAAATAAGGACTGCTTTCTAAACTCAGTTTATTTTCAGGATTTCTCATTAGGACGTATTGATTTTTTTTAAAGATAAAGATTTTATCGGGGTTTATGCCTCCTCTCAAATCCAATCTTCAACTCTATTCTTAACCTTTTGGTAACATTAGAAACACATAAAAGTAAAATTAAAAAGAAGATTTTTGCAAAAATATCGATACCCTGTTTTTCATGGAAAACATATATTTGGTAATGCTCGTTATCCTTGTCGTGCTTGCCATTGCCGATTTGATTGTAGGTGTAAGCAACGATGCCGTTAACTTCCTCAATTCTGCGGTGGGTTCTAAAGCCTTTCCCATCAGAACGATTTTGATTGTAGCCAGTTTTGGGATTATAGTAGGGACTATGTTTTCCGGTGGAATGATGGAAGTAGCCCGAAAAGGAATTTTCAATCCCGGCGAATTCTTTTTTGATGAAATCATGATTATTTTTGTGGCGGTGATGATTGCCGATGTGCTTCTTCTCGATTTTTTCAACTCATTTGGTCTTCCCACTTCCACTACCGTTTCTATCGTTTTTGACTTGCTTGGTGCCGCAGTTGCCGTAGGGTTTTTAAAATTATACGAAACCCAGGGCGGATTTGAAAATATTGTTAATTACATCAATACCAGCCAGGCAATTACCATTATTATTGCCATTTTTGTTTCTGTGGGATTGGCTTTTACGGTGGGAGCTATTGTGCAATATTTTTCCAGATTGATATTTTCATTTCAATATGAGAAAAAGATAAAATATGTAGGCTCTATTTTTGGAGGATTGGCCATCACTGCCATTACATTTTTTATTTTTCTTAAAGGAATGAAAGGAATGCCTTTTATTTCTGAGCAAGTGAAAGACTTTATTAATGAAAATACATTTCTCATTATCCTACTGAGTTTTGTTTTTTGGACACTCCTCTCCCAATTTTTGATTTCGGTTTGTAAACTCAACATTCTGAAAGTTATTATTCTTATCGGAACTTTTGCTCTGGCGCTTGCCTTTGCAGGAAATGACCTGGTGAATTTTATCGGAGTGCCGATTGCCGCATGGCAATCTTTTGACTTTTGGACTGCAAGTGGTGCTGATCCAACTACTTTTTTAATGACTGATTTATCCGGAAAAGTAAAAACCCCTACCTTGTTTTTACTGATTGCGGGTTTGATAATGGTGGTGACTTTGTGGGTATCCAGTAAAGCCCGGCATGTGATGGATACAGAACTTAGTCTTGCTCGTCAAGGAGAAGGAAAAGAAAAATTTAAACCAAATACACTTTCCCGTGGAGTGGTGCGCTATTCTATTATTATAGGAAATTCGATTGGAAAAATTGTGCCCATTAAGATGCGCAGAAAAATGTCTTCAAAATTCACAAAGCCTCAACCGCTATTGAAAGACAAACGCCTGGATGCGCCTATGTTTGATATGGTTAGAGCATCTGTGAATTTGATTGTGGCCAGTATTTTGATTGCAATCGGAACAAACTATAAACTTCCGCTGTCCACAACCTATGTGACCTTTATGGTGGCAATGGGTACTTCACTTGCCGACAGAGCTTGGGATCGAGAGAGTGCCGTTTATCGTGTTGCCGGAGTTTTTAATGTGATTGGAGGATGGTTTCTTACAGCAATAGGAGCCTTTACCGGCGCTGCAATTGTTGCCACACTTCTTTGGTTTGGCGGGATGTGGGCACTCTTTATTCTTACTGCTTTTGTTGCCTTCCTGATGATAAACAGTGCTGTTTCTCACGCCAAAAAAACCAAACTTGAACGAAGTAAAAAGCGTTTTAACCGTCATGATATTTTGACGATTAACGAAATAACCGTCCAGACTTCGGAAAATATTTCGAGCATCATCGATGGAATAAATAAGCGCTACGGAAAAGTTATCGATCATCTGGGATATCAAGATGAAAGCAAGCTGAAAAAAGATTCTAAAAAATTAAAGGGCCTCGAAGAAGAAGCCGAAACCCTGAAGGACAATATTTTCTATTTCATCAAATCTCTGGAAGAAAAATCCATACAAGCCGGCGAATTTTATGTCTTGATTTCAGACCATTTGCAGGAGATGGTACAGTCTATTGCCTACATTACACGATCGAGCTATAAACACGTCAATAATCAACACAAAAATCTGAAGTTCAATCAGATAAGAGATTTGAAGGCTGTTGATCGCGAAATGGATACCTTGTTGAAAGACATCAAACAAACTTTTGATGAACATAATTTCGAAAACATCGATCACATTATCGAGGAAAAGAAACGATTATTGGATAAGGTTTCCAAATTAATACAAAAACAAATCCGGCAGATTCGCACTTCGGAAACCAGCCCGAAAAACACTAAGTTGTATTTTGGTCTCTTGCTGGAAACCAAAGATTTGATTTCTTCCACAATTGCTCTCTTGGAACTTTTCAAAGAGTATTATGAAGAGGCAAGAGGTCAAATATAAAGTACTGAGAAAGAGTGGAATTGAAGAGGGAGTTTACACTAAAATAAATCAAAATCAAGATTCCGATTCGTAGATTTTTTTATATAATTCTATATATCTTTCCTTGATTTCCTTTCTTTTCAATTTTAGGGTAGGGGTGAGCAATCCATTTTCCACAGTCCAGATTTCCGGAGTAAGTTCGAAGCGTTTTATTTTTTCCCACTTTCCAAATTTTTGGTTATAGAAATCAACTTCTTTGCTAATTCGATGAAGGACTTTTTCTTCACGAATAAGCTCCTCATTTTTCATTTCAGGAAGGTTTTTCCGTTTTGCCCATTCCTTTAGAAAAACAAAATCCGGTTGGATGAAGGCGGCAGGCATTTTTTCTCCTTCACCAATAACCATCACTTGTTCTACAAAACGAGATTGTTTAATGGCATTTTCCAGAAGTTGCGGAGCAATATATTTTCCACCGGAAGTCTTAAAGATTTCTTTTTTTCGGTCTGTAATCTTCAAAAAACCATCCTCGTCGAGCTTTCCGATGTCACCGGTATGAAAATATCCGTTTTTCAATACTTCAGCGGTTTGTTGAGGGTCTTTATAATATCCCACCATCACTTGAGGTCCTTTAATCAAGATTTCACCATCTTCAGCAATTTTAACCTCGGTTTCGGGGATGGGTTTTCCCACAGTGCCAATTTTAAATCCGCCGTCTCGCATATCGTTTACAGAAATTACCGGCGATGTTTCTGTCAGGCCATAACCTTCCATCAGTCCCAAGTTTGCCGCATTGAACACTCGGGAAAGTCGTGGTTGCAAAGCGGCACTTCCTGAAGCAATAACCTGTAAATTTCCCCCTAAAGCTTCTTTCCATTTGGAAAAAATTAGTTTTCGGGCGAGCTTCAATTTTTGTTCATACCACCATCCGTTTTGTCCGTAAGGTTCATATTTCAAGCCCACATCGACCGCCCAAAAGAAGAGACTTTTTTTAAGGCCGTTTAGTTCAGCACCCTTAGCAATAATGTTGTTATAAACCTTTTCCATCAAGCGGGGAACGGCAGTCATCACATGAGGTTTTGCTTCTTTCAGGTTGTCACTGATTTTATCCAGAGATTCCGCAAAATAAATTTTTACACCGTTATATTGATAGAGATAATGCAGCATGCGTTCATACACATGGCACACAGGCAAAAAACTCATTGCGGTAGCATTTCCTTTTTCCAACGGAAGGCGGCAGGAACTGTTCAGGACATTGCTCACAATATTTTTATGACTTAACATTACCCCTTTGGGTTTCCCCGTGGTGCCGGAGGTGTAGATTAATGTGGCCAAATCCTCTTCACGGATGGAATTTTTTATTTTTTCAACTTCGATTTGATTTTCCGAACTTTCTCCCAAATCGAGTATTTCTTTCCAGTTTTTTGCTCCTAAAATTTCATCAAAAGTGTACACTTCTTTTAACGTGGGAATTTTATGCCGAATGTTTTTCACTTTTTCATAAACCTCTTCATCGGAAACAAAGCAAAAAACAGCTTCACTATGTTGAAGCACATAACTGTATTCCTCTTCGGAAATTTGAGGATAAATGGGAACATTTAAAGCGCCGAGCTGCAAAATCCCCATATCCATGACATTCCATTCTGTACGGTTATTGGTGGAAATCAGCCCGATTTTATCTCCTTTTTTGACACCGAGTTTCAGCAAGCCACGACTCACTTGGTTTGCTTTGTCGATGAATTCTGAAGTGGACAAAGAAACCCATTTTCCATCGTATTTTGTGGAAAAAGCTTTTTCCAAAGGATAGTTTTTCTTTTGGAAATAAGGAATATCAAAAAGCCTTTTTATCGGTGCCATGGACTGGATGGATTAACCCATGCAAAATAATGATTTTTTGTGTATATGCTTTATGGATTTTTTTAAAAGGAAAAACTGTTTTAAATCACTTTAAAAATTCCTTAATCAAAGATGGAGGACGACCGATTACGGCTTTATGGTTTCCCACAACGATGGGTCGTTCAATCAAGATAGGATTTTCGGCCATAGCACGAATAATTTCCTTTTCGGAGAGGACTTTTCCTTTGAAGTTTTCTTTCCAGATACTTTCGTTTTTTCGAACCAAAGCTTCTGCCGGAATATCCAATTTTTTCAGAAGATCTTTAATTTCGCTTTCGGAAGGTGGGTTTTTTAAGTATTCAATCATTTGGAAATCCTCTCCCGATTCCTCTAAAATTCCTAATCCTTCTCGGGATTTGCTGCAGCGAGGGTTATGGTAGATTTTCATTTTATAAGGTATTTAAAAAATTCGCATCTAATTTTTTTGTCCTGTCATCATCAAATAGGCTTTCAAAAACTGGTCGATTTCTCCATTCATTACGGCATCCACATTTCCGGTTTCTTCTCCGGTTCTCACATCTTTCACCAGTTTGTATGGGTGCATTACATAATTTCGAATTTGTGAACCCCATTCGATTTTTTTCTTTCCGGCTTCGATTTCTTCGCGCTGCTCCATCTTTTTTTGAAGCTCTATTTCATACAATTGAGATTTAAGCATCTGCATTGCGCGAGCGCGGTTTTCGTGTTGTGAGCGGGTTTCGGAACAAGAAATGTGGATGCCAGTGGGTTTATGCACTAATTGCACTTTTGTTTCCACTTTGTTCACGTTTTGTCCTCCGGCACCGCTGGAACGTGCCGTAGTTATCTCGATATCCGCTGGATTTATATCGATTTCGATTGAATCGTCCACCAAAGGATAAACATAAACCGACACAAAGGAAGTGTGACGTTTGGCATTGCTGTCAAAAGGAGAAATGCGCACCAATCTGTGGACGCCGTTTTCACCTTTCAACCATCCAAAAGCAAATTCCCCATCGATTTCGATAGTGACGGTTTTTATGCCCGCCACATCTCCGGACTGAAAGTTGAGTTCCTTAGTTTTGAATCCATTTTTTTCGGCCCACATCAAATACATGCGCATGAGCATTTCGGCCCAATCACAGCTTTCTGTTCCGCCCGCTCCGGCAGTAATTTGCAACACCGCAGACAAATCGTCCCCTTCATCGGAAAGCATGTTTCTGAATTCGAGTTCTTCCACTTTTGAAAGTACAGCCTGATATTGTTTTTCGACTTCTTCTGCAGTGGCCTCTCCTTCTTTTTGAAATTCATTCAGCACTTCCAGTTCCTCCAACAAGGTGGCGGTTTTCTCATAATCATCCACCCATTTTTTTATCACCTTCAACTTCCGCATTTGTGCTTCGGCTTTTTGTGGATCATCCCAAAATCCCGGAGCAAGAGTTTTTTCCTCTTCGTTGGCGATGTCTATTTTCTTGGCATCAATGTCAAAGATATTGCCTTAAGGCGGTAATCCGCTCTTGAAGGTCTTTGGTTTTTTCGGTTGTAGTCATATCTGTTTTTTTCGAAGGTCAAAAATAGGATTTTGTGATAAGCTTTGAGAAGGCTTTACGATAAAAATTTATGTAATTTTACCTAAGAGAAATTATTCGATTTTTTGTTCCTAAAGCCAACCCCAGATTAACTAAATACAATTCAATATATATTTTTATAAAACCAAAACACTATGATTGATCTCCGCAGTGATACCGTAACCAAACCTACTCCTCAAATGTTGGAGGCCATGCTTCAAGCAAAAGTGGGGGATGATGTGTATGCCGAAGATCCTACGACAAACATGTTGCAAGAAAAAATGGCTAATATGTTTGGCATGGATCAGGCTTTGTTTTTTCCTTCGGGAACCATGGCTAATCAAACGGCAATTAAACTTCATACCCAACCGGGAGCGCAACTGATTTGTGATAAATGGGCTCATGTTTACAATTTTGAAGCGGGCGGAGCCTCATTCAACAGTGGGGTTTCCTGCAAATTAGTAGATGGAAACCGCGGAATGATCACCGCAGCGCAAGTTGAAGAAAATATCAACCCGCCGGATTTTTATCACAGTCCGATGACAAGTTTGGTTTGTTTGGAAAACACAACCAATAAGGGAGGTGGAGCGTGTTATGACTTTGAGGAAATAAAGAAAATCCGAAAGGTGTGCAATCAACACGGATTAGGTTTTCATCTGGATGGAGCGCGCCTGTTTAATGCGCTGGTGGAAACCGGGGAATCTCCAAAAGATTATGGGAAAATTTTTGACACGATTTCTATATGTCTTTCCAAAGGGCTTGGAGCTCCGGCAGGTTCAGTTTTGTTGGGAAATAAAAGTATCATGAAAAATGCTTTACGGGTACGAAAACTTCTCGGCGGAGGAATGCGGCAAATCGGTTATTTGGCTGCGGCAGGAATTTATGCACTTAACAATCATGTTTCCGGTTTAAAAAATGATCATCAACGCGCCAAAGAACTTGGGAATTTATTGCAAAAACAAAACTATGTCTCAAAAGTAGAGCCGGTGGAAACCAACATTGTGATTTTTTATTTGGTCGAAAATATTTCGGAGAGGACATTTCTTCAGCAATTAAAAGAAAAAGGAATCCTAATCAGTTCGATGGGCGAAGGGAAATTGAGGAT
>CAYPGZ010000014.1:8989-31322 GCA_964410335.1 uncultured Flavobacteriaceae bacterium
CCGTCTTCCAAAAAACTTAAATTGGGCTGTTGAAATCTGAGAATACTTCCTTTTTCGATGCCATACACTTGCCAATAATTGGAGAGCAAACGCGCATAAAAATCGTCTTCCCAAAATCCGAAAAGAGGTTTATGGGGATTGGTTTGTTCCACCGGCAGGGCTTCTATTTTTATTTCTTCATCCTTTTCCGTGATTTTATATTTCGGACGATATTGCAATAAATCTGCAGTGTAGTGAAGTCGGGCATAGAGTTCCTCAAATTGTACTGGATGCAAAATATGACCTTTTATTTTTTCAAGAATCTCGGCTTGTTTCTCTCCGATAATTCCATTATCCTGAAAACAGACAATAAATCCAAAACCATTTACGCCAAATTGGAACAAAAGGTTGATCACATCATCGCGATAACTTAAGATATCCGCAGAATATTTTAATCCGAAAACCGTGATGGTCCAAGGTTTTCTCTCTCCGAAACGAATAGGTTTCACAATCGATTGGAGCATAAGATGGAAGTTGCTGAGATGTTCCTTTAATTGTGGTCCTATCCTAAATTGTTTTCCCATCTTTTGATGCCTTTTCCACTCTCCGACAAACTCCAAATACAACAATCCATATACGATTCTTGCCGACCACAAATACAGGCTGTGTTCATTAAGTTGAGCCATTCCGTCATAACCTTTTTCATACGCCTCGCGAAATTCTTGATCCAGTTCTTCAAAAGCTTTTTTAACGTGGGGCGCACAAGGAAGTTTCAAATCCCGGTAAGGAACCATTTTGATTTGACTATTTTCCATCAAACCCAGCTTTTCCTCAGTGAGGTTAAAATGCTCCATCAACCATTCGGGAAAAACCGTCATGCTTTCCGTGGTTAAATCTCCGGAAAGAAAACAGAAGTGTTCATCAAAAATCATTTCCTCAAAAGGATTAAAAAAATCCAAAGCCATAGAAATCAGAGTTTGAAGATAAAAAATAAGTAATGGGAAGTTGATTATTCCCCTGCGGTCAAATATCGAAAAATATTATCCCAAGCCGGGAATATTGGGCAGGCCTTCTTTTGCAACTGCAGCGAGTTCCGCTTCATGGGTGTCACTGGCCTTTTTGATGGCTTTGTTCAGGGTAAGGATTAGATAATCTTCCAACTGTTCTTTGTCTTCCAGCAATTCCTCGGAAATGGAGATGTTTTTGATTTCGCGGTTGGCGGTCAAGGTGACTTTCAACATTCCGTCTGAAGAAGCTTCGTCCAATAAAACAGTATCGAGTCGTTTTTTTGTTTCCTCTACTTTCTTCTGGGTCTCCTTAAGTTTGTTCAACATATTACCAAACATATCTTTGCTTTTTTGTTTTTGCAAAAATAGGAAAGTTTCCCGCAGATTCCGCTGATTAGCACAGATTACAATATATCATCTATTTTTCGATGGAATCTGTTTGAAAGCTTCGTTCCACAACCTGGAACCCGATATTACTTATTTCAATTCAGTTTGATAGCTTTGCACTTTTCAAAAAAACTAAAAACTTGAAAAGATATCCATCTCCACCCAAAGCCAAAAAGATTCCCAAAAAGCTGGAAAAGCACGGCGATGTCCGTATAGACGATTATTACTGGTTGCGCGAACGTGAAAATCCGGAAGTTATTGAATACTTGGAGCAAGAAAACGCTTACAATGACCAGATGACGGCGCATACCAAACAATTTCAAAAAGATTTGTTCGAGGAGATGAAGGCACGCATTAAAGAAGATGATGAGTCAGTGCCGTACAAATTCAATGGTTATTGGTATATCGTGAAATACGAAACCGGAAAGGATTATCCCATTTATGTCCGGAAAAGAGAAAGTCTGGATGCTGAGGAAGAACTGTTATTCGATTGCAACAAAATGGCCGAAGGGGAAGCTTTTTTCAAGTTAACCGGAATAAGTATTAGCAAAAATAACAAGTTGGTGGCTTATGGGGTGGACAGGGTTGGGAGGAATCAATTTTGCATTCAAATCAAAAACTTGGAAACCGGAGAAATCTATCCCGAAAAAATACTTCAAACTACCGGCAGCTCAAGCTGGGCCAATGATAACCGTACTTTATTTTATTCTAAAAGAAATGAGGAAACCCTTCGGTCGGATAAAATTTATAAGCATATTTTAGGAACAGATCCCGAAGAGGATAAATTGGTTTTCTTTGAAGAAGACGAGACGTTCAATACTTATATATATAAGACTAAATCCCAGGAATACCTCATCATCGGGTCTTCCAGTACTTTGTCCGATGAATATAGAATTTTGAAGGCCGACAAGCCTGACGCGGGTTTTAAGCTTTTCGACAAACGTGAACGGGGTTTGGAATATGGGATTTCACATTTTGAAGACCATTTTTATATACTTACCAATAAAGACGAAGCTTTCAATTTTAAACTTTTGAAGACCCCCGTGGAAAAAACTTCCCGATCCAATTGGGAAGAAGTGATTTCTCATCGTGAGGAAGTTTTGTTGGAAGGTATAGATATTTTTCGTAACTATTTGGTCTTAAGCGAAAGAAGTCGAGGTTTGAATCAAATCCGAATTATGCGTTGGGATGGCTCGGAAGATTATTATTTGCCTTTTGAAAGCGATACCTATACTGCAGGAACAGGCCACAATCCGGATTTTGATACGGATGTGTTGCGATTCGGCTATAATTCGCTGACCACGCCTTCTTCCGTTATCGATTTCCACATGAAAACCCGTGAAAGTGAAGTCAAAAAAGAACAACAAGTACTCGATCCGGATTTTAAAAAGGAAAATTATCTTTCCGAACGGGTTTGGGCTACCGCCGAAGACGGTGTAAAAATCCCGATTTCCCTTGTTTATAAAAAAGGAATGTTGCGTGATGGCAAAAATCCTTTGTTGTTATATGCTTATGGAAGTTATGGCCATACCATCGACCCATCCTTTTCCACGACCCGTTTGAGTTTGTTGAATCGTGGCTTTGTGTATGCCATCGCCCACGTGCGTGGCGGGGAATATTTAGGGCGAAAATGGTACGAGGACGGAAAACTGCTGAAAAAGAAAAACACCTTCACCGATTTTATAGCGTGCAGCCAATTTTTGATCGAAAAAAAATACACTTCCCCCGAACATCTTTATGCCATGGGCGGTTCGGCGGGTGGCTTATTGATGGGCGCGATTTTGAACATGGCGCCACATCTCTACAACGGCGTCATTGCTTCGGTGCCTTTTGTGGATGTCATCACCACCATGCTCGATGACAGCATCCCGCTGACTACAGGCGAATATGACGAATGGGGGAACCCGAACGACAAGGAATATTACGATTATATCAAATCCTATTCGCCCTACGATAACGTTTCGGCACAGGACTATCCGAATATTTTGGTCACCACCGGCTTGCACGATTCGCAAGTGCAATATTGGGAACCCGCAAAATGGGTGGCCAAGTTGCGCGAACTCAAAACCGATGACAAAAAGCTTTTATTTCACACCAATATGGAAGCCGGGCACCATGGCGCTTCCGGGCGTTTTGAATCCTTGAAGGAAGTGGCTGAGGATTTTGCGTTTTTGTTGGATTTGGAAGGGAAATAACTAATTGCTTGTCGAAAGTGACCCTACTTTTTATGATACGGGGATATGTACATTGTCAATAAATTATGTCGAAGCGGTGGAAGTTGCTTTGTTCCCCAACCCTGCACAAAACAAATTCCAACTCAAAAGCCCGGTGCAGATAAATGCAATCGAGGTTTTTTCCATGCAAGGGAAACAGATAGCTCGATTTTCTTCTCAACAAAGCTATGATGTTTCATTTTTGTCCACAGGAATGTACTTTTAAAAGTGTCAACCGCATCCGGGCTTCAGGTCTTACGATTGATCAAACAATAATCCTGAACTGGGGCGGAACAGATTTGCACATTTTGAGCTTTTAGGAAAAAGTATTGATAATCAATGTTTTATATTGATTTCGAATAGGAGAATAACCCATTAAAAAAAAATAACTTATTTTTGCCTTCGGTTTTATGCCCCAAAAAAAACGCGTAGATGAAAACAGACCTCAAGGTTTATGATAACATTTTACAGTTAATCGGCGAAACCCCGCTGATAAAACTCAACCACATCACCTCGCAATTCGACGGGCAATATTGGGCAAAACTTGAAGCTTCCAATCCCGGGCATTCCACCAAAGACCGTATTGCACTTTACATCATTGAACAAGCGGAGAAAAAGGGTATCTTGAAACCGGGCGATACCATTATCGAGACTACCTCCGGAAACACGGGCTTTAGCCTTGCGATGGTAAGTATCATTAAAGGATATGAGTGTATTTTGGCCGTGAGTTCAAAATCTTCAAAGGACAAAATCGATATGCTGAAAACCATGGGCGCAAAAGTGTATGTTTGTCCGGCCCATGTCAAGGCAGACGATCCACGGTCTTATTATCAAGTGGCAAGAAGATTACATTCAGAAATCAAGGATTCGGTGTATATCAACCAGTACTTTAACGAGTTGAATATCTTGGCACATTATCACAGCACCGGTCCGGAAATCTGGAAACAAACCCAAGGAAATATCACCCATCTGGTGGCGTGTAGCGGTACTGGCGGCACCATTTCAGGAACTGCACGCTATTTGAAAGAACAAGCTCATAAGAAAGGGCAAAACTTAAAAGTAATCGGAATTGATGCTTATGGTTCAGTATTGAAAAAGTATCATGAAACCGGAGAGTTCGATCCTGATGAAATATACCCTTATCGCATAGAAGGGCTGGGGAAAAATCTTATCCCCACTGCCACAGA
The DNA here is from genome assembly GCA_964410335.1 of uncultured Flavobacteriaceae bacterium. Classification (GTDB taxonomy): domain Bacteria; phylum Bacteroidota; class Bacteroidia; order Flavobacteriales; family Flavobacteriaceae; genus DASSWG01. The sequence goes on from CAYPGZ010000014.1 coordinate 13,763, forward strand.
CTTTGATATTATTGACAAATTCATTAAAGTTTCTGACGAAGACAGTGCACACACCGCTCGTCAAATCGCCAAGACTGAAGGAATGTTTGTGGGATACACCAGTGGAGCAGCAATGCAAGGTCTTAAACAATTAAATGAGGAAGGGGAATTTGATAACAATAGCAAAGTAGTTGTTATTTTTCCCGACCATGGTTCGCGCTATATGAGCAAAATCTTCAATGATGAATGGATGAAAGATCAGGGTTTTTCTGACAGCGAGAATAATGTGGAAGCCGATAAAATCGAGTATATAAAATAACTCCGATTCTATTCTTTAAAACCAACCCGGTTTTACAACTTTCTTTGATAAGCATAAACCCAGTAGAGATGAGAAACTTCATTTTCATTTTTATATCATTATGTATATTCGGTTGTGCAGAAACTCAAAAAGAAAAATCAACCTCCATCGATGATTTATTAAAAACCAGAGTGGATAGCCTAAAAGCTGTAAACGATTCCCTTAGCCTTCAATTATCAACATACACACAAGCGCAAAAAGCAAATCAAGAATCAAATTATTGGTTTAATGCAAATTATGAAGGAAAGAAATTCCTCCAAAAAGGCATTGAAGACCCGGAGACATTTATTGAAAATTCCCTTCGAAAACAAACCGATTTAATACCGATGGAAGGGGTTTTGGGCGGCACTATGCATTTTGGAAAAATACAAATTTTAAGTAGTGAATGGCTAATTGCAGAATTTGAAGACGGACATATTCAAGGAAAAGCGATATATAAATTCAACTTAAACCCCGACGGGGAAATTGAATTTGAACTGCTGAGCGCTGTAGGGCATGAATAAAGGGAAAATATAATCAAAAAAATCCCTTTTTACTTTTATTTTCGCGTTATATAAAACTTTCCCCATCCTTGCATTGGTGCAAAATTTGTATTTTTGCAAAGAATTCATTTTGATGGATTCCATAAAAAGAAATTTTATTTGAAACCAGTTTCTTCGTTCAAACCGGTTTACCACTTACTCAATACTGATTATTAAAAAAGCTATCCAGCCTTATATGAAAGATTTATTCGATAAAATCTACCGCGACAAAGGTCCATTGGGAAAATGGGCAGAACAAGCAGAAGGATATTTTGTATTTCCAAAACTAGAAGGTGAAATTGGAAATAGAATGAAATTTCGCGGCAAAGAAATCATCACTTGGAGTATAAACGACTATTTGGGTCTTGCCAATCATCCTGAAATCCGAAAAGTTGATGCGGATGCCGCAAAAAAATACGGTTCTGCTTATCCAATGGGAGCCCGAATGATGAGTGGACACACTGATCTTCATGAAAAATTGCAGAACGAACTTGCCAAATTTGTAGATAAAGAAGCAGCTTATCTTTTAAACTTCGGTTATCAGGGAATGGTTTCCACCATCGATGCGCTGGTTTCCAAGGAAGACGTCATTGTTTACGACGTCGATTCTCATGCATGTATTATTGACGGGGTGAGATTACATTTGGGAAAACGCTTTACTTACAAGCACAATGATATTGAAAGTCTAGAAAAAAACCTGGCTCGTGCAGAAAAAATAGCAGACCAAACCGGAGGAGGGATTTTGCTGATTTCGGAAGGCGTGTTTGGAATGCGCGGGGAACAAGGTATTTTGAAACAAATCGTAGGCCTGAGAAGGAAATTTAAGTTCCGTCTGTTTGTGGATGACGCTCATGGTTTTGGAACTCTCGGTAAAACGGGAGCCGGAACAGGAGAGGAGCAAGGTGTACAAGATCAAATTGATGTCTATTTTGCCACATTTGCTAAATCCATGGCAAGTTCGGGTGCTTTTATTGCCGCCGATCAAGAGATTATCGATTACTTGAAATACAATTTACGCTCGCAAATGTTTGCCAAATCCCTGCAAATGCAATTGGTGGTAGGCGCCCTGAAACGCTTGGAAATGTTGCGCACCATGCCTGAGTTGAAAGAGAAACTTTGGGAAAACACCAATGCCTTGCAAAACGGCTTAAAAGAACGTGGTTTCGACATTGGCACCACACAAAGCTGCGTGACACCTGTATATCTGAAAGGAAGCATTCCAGAAGCCATGGCCTTAGTCAAGGATTTAAGAGAAAATCACGGGGTTTTCTGCTCGATTGTGGTCTATCCGGTAATCCCCAAAGGTTTGATTTTGTTACGAATGATTCCCACGGCAAACCATACCTTACAAGATGTGAAAGAAACTCTGGATGCCTTTTCGGCAATCCGGAAGAGATTGGAAAATGGAACCTATAAACGTTTGTCCGCCGCAGTGGAAGAAGCGATGACGGATAAATTGCATTTGTGATATTGTGAAAACCTAACGGGTTTCCAAAACCTGTTAGGTTTAAGTTTGTTTAAAGTAGCATTTCTGAACCCATAAATCATGAAATTATTTCTACTCGTATTTTCGTTTTTATTTACCGTTTCATTAAATGCCCAATATGATTGGACGGAAGGAACGATTTATTTACAAAACGGCAAGGTATATCAAGGCAAGTTAAAGTTGCCCATGCATTCAGCGGGATTAGAGATTGGAAATAATAAGGTGAAATTCCGAAAGGATAAAGATTCCAAAAAAGAAAAATTTAAGGAAGAAGATATCCAAAAAATCATACTGGTCAATTGGGAAGGAGATGAAATGGAATTTCGACTTATGCCATTGAACAAAAACAAAAAATCCCTTTTTCATATTATCGTTGATGACGAAACTAAATTGTATGCCCGAAAAGTGGTTGTCAACAGAGGAGGGTGGGTAGGAGGAACACCTTCGACCACAGTAGGTACTCCAAGCGGTTCTGTTACAGTCCCAGGAACACCAAGTGTTTTTATGATGTCTGTTTCAAACTATAACCAATTAATGGTATTAAAGCCCGGCGATAAAGAACCAGAAAATTTATTCCCTACTGGATTGGGTTCTTTCAAGAAAAAGGCAATGAAATTTTTTTCTGATTGCCCTGAACTGACTCAAAAAATAGAAGATAAAATTTACCAAAAAAATGATATAAGGCAAATCGTAATTGAGTATAATGAATGTAAATAATTAATATTGGGAAAACCTAACGGGTTTCCAAAACCTGTTAGGTTTAAGTTTGATTTGAATAATAATCAAAAGCCTTTAAAATCAAACTTTTTTCTACCCTACAATCAATTTTTGGCTTGCTAATATCTTCCAACAACACAAAATTAATTACCCCAGCTTCGTTTTTCTTATCGTGTTTTAGGAAAGATAAGACTTCATTATAGTCGTTTTCCTGTAAATCTATTTTTGGGAAAATCCTCAAAATCGTATGGATTGTTTCTTCTAAATCTGTTTTTGAAAAACCCAGTGTTATTGAGGAAATATAACTTTCCATAATCATTCCCGCGACTATGGCTTCCCCGTGTAGCAAAGTAGGCTTGTCGGGATTGGATAAGAAATAGGATTCCAAGGCATGACCCAAGGTATGCCCAAAATTCAATATTTTCCTCAACCCTGATTCCTTGGGATCTCGGGAAACAATTTCGGACTTAATTTCGACAGATTCCTCTATCAAATTTTTTAGGTTTTCGGAATGGAAATGAGTAAGCTTATTTAGTTTTTTCCAATAACTTTTTCGATAAATCAGACCATGCTTGAACATCTCGGCCAAGCCGTTTGTTAGTTGTCTTTCGGGCAAAGTCAAGAGAAAATCCGGATCGATTACGATGAGTTGTGGTTGCCGAAAAAGCCCTATTTGGTTTTTGAGTGACCCTAAATCTACGCCGGTTTTTCCACCGATTGCGGCATCGGTCATGGCGAGTAGGGTAGTGGGGATGTGGATAAAGTCAATACCTCGTTTAAAAACAGCGGCACAAAACCCTCCAAGATCAGTAATCACACCACCGCCTAAATTAATGAGGAGGGATTTTCTATCTGCGCCCAATGCAGTCAGCTTTTCCCATACCTTGATACAGGTAGCGAGATTCTTATGAATTTCCCCTGATTTAGTTTCGATGATTTCCAAAGGAAAATCTGCAGGGAACTTCTCAGCAAAGACAGGAAGGCATTCCGCTTTAGTGTTTTCGTCCACTAAAATAAAAACAGAGGAATGAGCCTTTTGAAGCCTTTGGATTTCGGGATAGGCATTATCTCCGTAAACTATGTTAGGGATGGATTGAGCCATTTTGAGCAGATTGAGACAGAAAAGTTATGCGCAATGTACACAAAACATTTTCGGTTTCATGGATTTTTCCATGGAACTGTCAAAAATAGCGTAAACACTTATATCTAGCCTCCAAAATCGTCAAATCGGATATTTTCTTCGGGAATTCCGAAGTCTCTGCCCATTTTTTCCACAGCCTGGTTCATCAAAGGAGGACCACAGAAATAGAGTTCGATTTCTTCCGGTTCTTCATGGTGGTTCAAATAATTATCGATTACCACTTGATGAATAAAGCCGACAAATCCGTCTCCTTCCTCATCGTTGATGTCTTTTTTGACTTTCCAATTATCTTCTTCCAAAGGCTCTGAGAGAGCAAGATAAAACTTAAAGTTGGGGAAATCCTTTTCTAATGCGCGAAAATGATCAATATAGAAAAGTTCACGTTTTGAGCGACCTCCATACCAGAAAGTAACTTTTCTACCGGTTTTTAAGGTACGGAAAAGCTGGTACAAGTGAGAACGCATCGGTGCCATTCCTGCACCACCCCCAACATAGAGCATTTCTGCCTCACTGTGGTTGATAAAAAACTCTCCAAAAGGTCCGGAAACAATTACTTTATCGCCGGGTTTTTGGGCAAAAATATATGAGGAAGCGATTCCGGGATTAACGTCCAACCAATCGTTTTTAGAACGATCCCAAGGTGGAGTAGCAATACGAACATTTAACATGATTTCCTTACCTTCAGCAGGATAGGAAGCCATTGAATAGGCACGTTCAATTTTTTCGTCATTTTTCATTACCAAAGACCAGAGGTTGAAATTATCCCATTCTTTACGGAATTTATCTTTTTCACCGGGATGTTCTTCGGGATGTGCATCAATGTTCATCTCCTCAAACTTGATCTGACATTTTGGGACTTCAATTTGAATATAACCACCGGCCTCATAGTCCATTTCTTCGGGCAGTTCCACCACAAATTCTTTGATGAAAGAAGCCACATTATAGTTTCGTGTAACCGTAGCTTCCCATTTTTTAATTCCAAAAATCTCTTCCGGAATTTTGATTTTCATGTCTTGCTTTACTTTTACTTGGCAGCTTAGACGCCATCCTTCAGCAATTTCGGCACGAGTAAAATGCGGTTCTTCAGTGGGAAGAATATTTCCTCCACCTTCAGAAACGATACAAGTACATTGAATACAAGTTCCACCGCCACCACAAGCGGATGGAAGAAATATTTTGTGTTCGCTCAAAGTGGAAAGCAAAGTAGAGCCTGAGCTCACTTCCATATCCTTTTCACCATTAATATTTATATTGATAGGCCCGGAAGGAATCAATTTTGCTTTTACAAATAGCAAAGTTGTAACCAAAAGGCCAATAATTAACATAAATACAATTAATCCGGCGATGATGATTTCTGTAATACCCATTTTGTAGGCGTTAATTGTTAGATATTAAATTTTAGTACTAGGAGTTTTTCATCAATTTTCATCAACTTCAAGACACTCCTCTCAATCATTTCAACTTATAATTTGATTCCCATAAAGCTCATAAACCCGATAGCCATTAAACCCGTGAGCAAAAAGGTGATTCCAAGTCCTCGCAAGGGTGCAGGAACATTGGAATAAGCAATTTTTTCACGAATGGCCGCAATAGCCAAAATAGCCAAAAACCAACCAATTCCACTTCCCAAACCATAAGTTAGAGCATAATCTACACCTGAGAAGTTTTTTTGTTGCATGAAGAGCGACCCTCCCAAGATGGAACAGTTTACTGCAATTAGCGGAAGGAAAATTCCCAGAGAGCCGTAAAGTGCCGGTGCAAATTTCTCAACAATCATTTCCACCAATTGTACCATGGCTGCAATAATGGCAATAAACATAATGAGGCTCAAAAAGCTCAAATCCAAAGCGGCGTATTTTGGATCAAGCCAAGCCAATGCTCCCGGACTCAATAAATATTTGTCCATCAAATAGTTGATAGGCACCGTAATCCCCAATACGAAAATTACGGCCGCTCCCAATCCTACAGCAGTTTTTACGGTTTTTGATACCGCCAAATAAGAACACATGCCTAAAAAATAGGCGAAAATCATGTTCTCAATGAAAATGCTTTTTGTAAATAAACTTAGATAGTCCATTTGATTAATGTTAATGGTTATGACAATGAAAGTTTGTTCTTTTTTGAAGTTCCTCTCATTGTTATAGCTGATGAAATTTCTATTCTTCGATTAGTTTTCTGTTTTTGGTACGCTGTACCCATATAATAATACCAACGATTATCAACGCCATGGGAGAGAGCAACATCATTCCGTTGTTTTCATAGCCCAATGCATAGAGTCCTGTTGATTCTGCCAGGGTAGCTCCTTTGTGGCCGAGAACTTCAAATCCCAATAATTTTCCGGAGCCAAACAATTCCCGGAAAAAAGCCACTATAATGAGTAACACCGAATAACCCGCAGCATTTCCTACACCATCAAGAAACGAACGCCAGGGTTTTTCTCCCATTGCAAATGCTTCTAAACGTCCCATCACAATACAGTTGGTAATTATCAATCCAATAAAAACAGAAAGCTGCCTGCTTACATCATATGCATAGGCTTTCAGGACTTGTTCAATAATGGCTACCAAACCGGCCACAACGACCAATTGAACAATAATTCTGATTCGGTTGGGGATTAGGTTTCGCAATAACGAGATAATGACGTTACTACAAGCCATTACAAAAATCACCGAAATCCCCATCACGATGGAAGGTTCCAATTGGACGGTAATGGCCAAGGCCGAACAAATTCCCAATACCTGTACGGTAATCGGGTTATTATCGTTTAGCGGATCGATCAATAACTTTCGGTTTCTTTTGGAAAGAAAATGCTCTTTTTCTTCTTTCTCGGAAACAAAGAGGACGATCTCGTCTTTTTTCTCTTTTTCTTTTTCAACCGGTTGTGTGCCGGTTTTTATTGAATTTTCCTGTGCCATGATTATTGTTTGTCAGTGGTTTGGCTTATATGGTATCCATTTCAATCCAAGCCAACACTTTTTTTATTTTTTAAAACTGTCCAGCGATTTGAAATACGTTTCATAGTGCTTCAAACGCTCTTGTATCATATCAGAAACCCCTACACTGGTAATGGTTGCTCCGGAAATAATATCCACGGTGTGATCATTTTTATTTCCGGCATCGGTATAGCCTTTCACAACTGAAACACCCACAAGATTTCCGTTTTCGTCGAATACTTTTTCATCGACAAATCTTTCTTCAAAAAAGGGCTTGGTGATTTCTGCACCCAAGCCGGGGGTTTCCCCTGCATGGTCAAATGTGGTTCCGGCTATGGTATTGGCGTCACTTTTTAGGGACACATACCCCCAGATTGCATTCCACAATCCATTTCCTCTTAGAGGAATTATATAATATTCCTCTCCTTCCACATTGGCAATATATAAAGGATAAAGTTGTTGATCGGCAGGTTTGTTCATTTCTTTACTTAAATCCACATCAAAAGCTACCTCTCCTTGCATCACTTCCCCTTTATTATTTAATACGAGTTCTTTTTCGATGAATTCTTGATATTTGTCAGGTGCTTCACTTCGCTCGGTTTCAATGCCTACGGTGGCCAAAATACTTTGCATTTTTTCCTGACGGGCATTCTCAGCTTGTAAGGGTTGCAGGGAAACAGCGGTGTATGCCAATGCCGTTCCCACAACCACTACCATGATTGCCGCAAAAACAAACGTGTATATATTGCTGTTAGTGTTCATTTTTTTTTGTTTTTATGGAGTTGCCGGTTCAACGGGAATGCCGGCTTTTTTTTCCCGTTTTTTTCGTCGTTTAATATTAGCTTGAATCACATAATAATCTATTGTGGGGGCGAAAACATTCAATAATAAAATCGCCATCATCACCCCTTCAGGATAAGCCGGGTTGAATACGCGAATCATGATGGCAAATATCCCGATTAATAAGCCATAAATCCATTTTCCTTTCTGGGTTTGCGCCGCAGAAACCGGATCGGTGGCCATAAATACAATACCAAAAGCCAAACCGCCTACCAACAAATGTTGCCACCATGGAAAATTGCTCAAAGCATTACCTTCAACTCCCATCGAAGGTAGTGCATTAAAAAATAATCCCATTAAAGCTGCTCCTATAAAAGCACTTAACATAATTCGCCAACTTCCCACGCGAGTAATTAATAAAAGCAATGCTCCTAACATAATAAAGAAGACAGAAGTTTCGGCAATCGATCCGGGAATGGTTCCCCAAAACATACTGGATACGCTATAATCCACCGGCATATTTTGAGCGAGATGACCCAGAATTGTTTCTCCGGATACGGCATCCACAGTATCGCTGTTCATAACCCAAACTTGGTTTCCTGACATATAAGTGGGGTAGGCAAAAAAAGCAAAGGCTCTTGCTGTCAAGGCCGGGTTCAAGACGTTCATTCCTGTTCCTCCAAAGGCTTCTTTTCCGATTACCACGGCAAAAACTACCGAAACAGCCACCATCCAAAGGGGAATTCCCACAGGCATAATCATGGGAATGAGGATTCCGGTTACAAGATAACCTTCATTTACTTCGTGTCCGCGGAAAATTGCAAATGCAAATTCAAGTCCGAGGCCCACTGCATAGGAAACGATAATCATCGGCAGGATTTTCTCCAGGCCGAGTCCGAAAGCTTCCCAAAAAGGCACTTCGCTTTGAATTTGAATTAAATATTGATATCCGGTATTCCAAATTCCGAAGAGTAATGCGGGAATCAAGGAAAGGACAACGGTAATCATCACACGTTTCAAATCCACAGCATCGCGAATATGGGCTCCTTTTTTTGTGGTGTGGTTAGGCACGAACAAAAAGGTGTCTAGCGCATTTATTGCCGGAGCGTATTTTTCGAATTTTTTCCCGTGGGAAAATGGCTCCTTGAACTTGTCGAGTTTTTGTCTTATCCAGTTCATGTTTTTATCTTTATCCAACTTCGGTGATCATTAAATCCAGCCCAAGGCGGATTACTTCCTGGGCTTCCAGTTTAGAGGTGTTCACATAATCGACCAGAGCAAAATCCTCCGGAGCGACTTCATAAATTCCAAGGTTTTCCATTTGTTCGATATTTCCGGCCATACAAGCTTTCAATAACTGCATGGGATAAATATCAAGCGGCATTACTTGTTCCATTTCGCCGGTTACCACTAATGCGCGTTCTTCCCCGTTCAAATTGGTGTTGACCTCAAATTTTTTCTTAGGGAAAAGCCACGACAATGAGGTGTGCGACATGGAGTGGATATTATTATAGGTAAACGGCAACCATCCAAAAAGACGGTAGTTATTTCCTTCAGGGATTAAGGTGACGGTATTGTCATAAAAACCAATATTCTGTGAAGGATTTAATTGTTGCCCGGTCAACACATCTCCAGAAATGATGCGTACATCCTTAGAAACGTCTCCAATCAAATCGGATACTTTTGCGCCGAGGATAGTTTTGTAATATTTCCTTTTTTCTTCTTTTGCTGCATTTCCGGCTACAGCAATTGTTCGCTCTGCTCGGTAATTTCCCGTGAGGAAAAGATTTCCGATTATGGTTACATCTTCTGCACCGATAGTCCAAACTCTTTCGCCCCTGTTGAGCGGTTCTGTGTGTTGGATATGCACACTGACATTTCCTGCCGGATGAGGTCCTGAAACATTCAAAAGTTCCACACCTTTGATGTTTCTAAGAAAAGAATTTGAATTCTTTTTTATGGCAAGATAAACTTTTCCGGAGGTGAGGCGTTGCAGCGCATTGATTCCTTCCTGAAAAGCCTCTTCTTTTCCTTCCAATATATATTCCAGGTCAGCGGAAAGGGGCGCTGAATTTATCGCAGAGATATAAATTGCTTTTGGGGTATCATCCGGATTGGCCACGATGTCATAAGGACGTTGGAGAAGAAATGCACCACATCCGCTTTTGAAGATTTTTTCTTTAACACTTTCTGCATCAGCAGTGGCAGCATTTAGTTTTCCAAAATCTTTATAAGTTATTTCGGCATCAGGTTGGATGAGTATTTCTAAAACTCTTCGTTGAGCACCTCGCACAACTTCCTTCAAAGTTCCACTTACGGGTGAAGTGAATTTTACTTTGTCGTTGTATTTAGAAAAAAACAACTCTTCCCCGGCGAGTACTTTTGTGCCTTCTTTTTTAACGGTCAATTTTGGAACGACCGAGTGGAAGTCAGGTGGTTTTACGGCATAAACCTGAGAACGCGGGGCTTCGACAAGGGTTTTTTCAGCTTCGCCTTTCAAACGCAAATCGAGCCCTTTTTTAATCCGGATGTCTGTGGACATGATAAAAAGATATTATCTATGTTTTTGCGGTCGCAAATTTAATGAATATTAATTCCAAATGAAATCTTAACGACACTTTTTATTTATAAGAGCAGGAAAGTAGGTTGTAATTTAAAATTCAAAGAAGATGTCGTCCATTCTCCGCTTCTGTTTTTCATGTGGATACAATCCTAACTTCAATAAAAAAACTAAGCAAATCTGTCGTGCATTTTGGGGTAAAGTATAAAAAAAACAGCTGATTTTTAGAGAGGGGAGCTGATTACTGCCCAAAATACCTCAAAATAAAACCTATTTTGCTTTAAAGCTGAAGGACAAATCTCTCTTTTTAAATTTGTGTTTATCTGGAAGTACCTTCCGGGAAAAGCACTTTTTCAGGTTGCTTATTCAGTTTGTAAAGCGCTTGTTTTAGGATTCTGTTACGCTTTGCAGTGGTTTCAGTGGGCACCACCGGATAGGTGATGACTGCTTCGAGCCATGCAAATTCATTTACACGAAAATAGACCATGGGATTCCACATATCACTTTGGTAAGCTTCCCCGTATTGATTCTGAAAATCTTCATGGGCTGTTTCAAGAAGGCTTTCTTCTACAAATTTCAAATCACTGGTATAAGCAATTTGGATGGCCGTTTCGTTCCATATAAAGGGAGATTGCGGTCCGGAATAATTAAACACTTCGGATTTAAGAATAATGCTATTGGGAAAACGAATCATTCTTCCGCTTCGCCGATCGTTGCCGAGATATTCACCGCTGAATTCGAGAAGGGTAGTGTCCAGATAATCCACATCAATTACATCTCCTTTAAATCCATTTATCTGAATCCGGTCGCCTACGCGGTAAGGAGTCCGAAAAATGATATAAACCCAAGCGATAAAAGAAGAAATAGGAGCTTGTAAGGCAAAACCTAAAATCAAGGACAAAAGCCCGAATGAAACTACCGCCGTGTACCAATTTTGAAATAAAAAGGAGAGTAGCACGATAAACACAATCATGATGGTCAGAAACTGGGTAACCCGAACCAAATTATGACTATGACCGATGGATTGTGCGTTTTTATAAATAAGTTTCTCAATCAACTTTCCCGCCATTAAGGCTATAAAGACCAAGAAAATCGTCAGGGTTGCTTTTCTGAGCAAGGGGCGATGTTCGGAAATAAAATCAAAAAAACTTAACTCCAATAAATAGTGAAGCGCCAAAAAGAATAAAGCTACTCCTGCAAAAACCCAAATTCTGAATTCCCTTTTATGGGAATCGGTTTGGGGGGGAGTGGTAAATTCAATCTTTTGTTTGGGAATTTTCATAGGGTATTTTCGCAAAGGGGTAAAAATAGGAATATTTAAACAAAACTAAATATGGGTTTATAATTTAAGACAACTTTGATATTTAAAAATTCTTTTTGAGAAAGTGAATTCTTAACTTTGTATAAATCAGTATAATACCTTTAAATTTATATATTCTATGGAAAATCTAAAATTCATTGCTTTTGCGGGAAGTATTAGAAAAGAATCTTACAACCGAAAACTTTTGAAAGCTGCTCAGGAACTCGCACCTAAAAATGTGGAAATTGAAATTCTCGATATTGCTGATTTGCCACATTTTGATGAAGATTTGGAAAAAGACTTTCCCGAAGTAGCGCAAAATCTCAAGAAAAGAATAGAACAAACCGATGGGATTCTTATTTCAACGCCTGAATATAACCGTTCGATTCCCGGGGTTTTCAAAAATGCTATCGACTGGTCGTCGCGACCTTTTGGAAAAAATTCTTGGGCAGGAAAGCCGGTGTATGTTATGGGAGCTTCCATTGGAGGACTTTCTACCGCCATCGCGCAATCGCACTTGAAACACACCCTTCTTTATTTGGATGCCCATGTGTTGGGCCAACCTGAATTGTATATGGGAAATTGCACAGATAAGTTTGATGAAAACGGGAAACTTATCCATGAGGGAACACGAGAACTTTTGGAAAAAGCCCTGCAGGACTTTGTGGCTCATGCACAAAAATTCCGAAATTGATTTTTCAATTTATCAATATAAAAAAACCCTTTCCACGATTAAATTCGACGAAAGGGTTTTTTGATATACAAAAAGCCTAGACTTATTGGTCTTGTTTGATAAACTGTACTTCGGCATTTAGTCTTACTTCATCACTCACGACCACACCACCGGCTTCCGTCATGCCGTTCCATTTGAGTCCGAAATCCTTACGGTTTATTTTTCCGGTTAAAGTCATTCCGGATTTGGTTTGTCCATACGGATCCACCATCACTCCTCCAAATTCAACATCCAATTCCACGGGTTTAGTGGTTTCGCGGATGGTGAGTTCTCCGTTAATTTTTCCATTTTCAGGGGAGAATTCCCTTGCTCTAAACTCGATATAGGGATGTTTTTCCGCAGCGAAAAAATCCTCTGATCTCAAGTGCTCGTCCCGTTGTTCATTGTTGGTGTTGATGGAGTCGGCATTGGCTTTAAACTCTATGTTTTTCACAGATTTAAAATCACTGTCTCCTTCGGCTTCACCATCAAACACTTTGAAATTTCCAGAAACGGTTGAAATCATCAAGTGTTTTACTTTAAAGTTTACCTCGCTATGAGAAGGATCGATTTTCCATTTTGCATTTTCCATAATTCTGTTTTTTAAATTAAAATAAATTTATACTACAAAAATAGCCTTATAGAACTGCGTGTACATTGACCTATGTCAAGAAATGAAAAACTTTTTTAAAGTAAAATTTTTAAAAGGTTTTTAATGGATTCTCAATTCGGAATTTATCCTTCTTTTTGCCACATATCATTGTCATCATTAATATCCGGAAGCATCTGTTCGGAATCAAAAATTACTTTGGCTATGGTTTTATCGGTTTCATACAGATAAGTCCATTCATTGTTGCGCTGCCAGATCTCTACGGGAAGAGTGACCTGATTGGATTGTCCATTTTCATAAATGATGTCTAATTTTACCGGCATTGGAATTTTGCCATGATTAGAAACGGTGATTAAATAACCGGCATCATTCTTTTCAACGGAATCCACCGAAATATCGATATTTTCATTGGAATAGAACCAGCCTCGCCAGAACCAGGACAGGTCTTCTCCGGCCACATTTTCAATATGGTTGAAAAAATCACTGGGTTGTGGATGTTTGTATGCCCAAGCTTTTATATAGGAACGGAAAGCTTTGTCAAAACGTTCTTCGCCTAAGATATATTCTCTTAAAATAATCAATCCGGCGGCGGGTTTATAATAGCCGGTATATCCCAAATTCCTCAATCCGACCACATCGGGATAGGTGCTGATGGGTTCGCGGGTTTGAGAAGTCATATAGCCCACCATCATGCTCGGTTTGTTAAAACGTGGAGCATATTCGCCTTCGTTAAAAGCCAAAGAGGCATAATGGTTTATAAAAGTATTCAATCCTTCATCCATCCACACATATCGACGTTCATTAGAGCCTACAATCATCGGAAACCAGTTGTGGCCAAATTCGTGATCGGTTACGCTCCAAAGAGAACGACCTTTACTTTTCCAACTGCAAAAGCTCACTCCGGGATATTCCATTCCGCCCACGTGTGAAGCAACGTTGATGGCTGTAGGATAGGGATATTCAAACCATTTTTCCGAATGAAACTCGATGGAAAATTTCGTGTATTCTGTGGAACGCCCCCAAGCATTGTTCCCTGCACTTTCCTTGGGATATACCGAATGAGCCATACAGGATTTTCCACTGGGCAGGTTTATTTTTGCGGCATCCCAAATAAAAGCTTTCGAAGAGGCAAAAGCCACATCTCGGGCATTTTCGATTTTAAAGTGCCAAGTCATTGTGCCGCTTTTTTTCGGGTGAGTTTTTGATTTTCCCACTTCATTCGCTTTGACGATAAAAACAGTTTCGTCGCTTTTTGAAGCCTTTTCCAAGCGTTCAATTTGGGTTTGAGTCAATACTTCTTTAGGGTTCATTAATTCTCCTGATCCCACGACAATGTGGTCATAAGGAGCAGTAACTTTATAATCAAAATCCCCATAAGTTAAATAAAACTCGCCTGCTCCCAGATAGGGCAAAGTGTTCCATCCTTGAACATCGTCAAACACACACATTTTGGGATACCATTGTGCTAGGCTGTAGATGAAACCGTCTTTTACTTCCAGTCGCCCCATACGATCCATGCCTTCGCGAGGAATTTTGAATTTAAAATTCATACGCACAGTGGCTTTACCGCCTTGAGCTTTGAGCGGCTCGGCCAAGTCCACTTGCATGCGGGTGTCATTAATTAGATAGGAATTACTTTCCTTGCCGTTTACTTTTGATATGAGATTGCTAATCATAAATCCGCCTTCGGTATCTCCGCTGTAACGGTTTCCGCCCAGAGGAGTAGTCATTGTTCCGCGGGATTCTTTTGTGAAACGGTTTTGTTCCAAATAAAGCCAAAGGAAGTCCAAATCTTCAGGACTGTTGTTGGTGTAGGTAATTTCGACTGATCCGGAAAGCATATGGTTTGTGTCGTCCAAACTCACCTCGATTTGATAATCTGCGCGGTTTTGCCAGTATTCCGGACCGGGGTTTCCCGAAGCTGTACGGTAGGCATTTCCGCGGCGATACATAAAATCTTCGAATATTGCTTGATTGTTTTCAGGCAGAATATCCGTTTTTTGTTGTGCTGATACTTGAAAGGATAGAGGAGAGAGCAGCAGGAAAAAAAGTGCTGCAGACACGGTTTTTTTCATGGGTATTTTTTTTTAAAAAACAAAGTCGCAAGCTACAAAAAAAAGTTGAAGCTCGGGGCAACGTATGAAAAAGTTGAAATTAAAAAAAAAGCCCTCTCACTTTTTGGGAGGGCTTTAAAATTCCGTGGTGATTAAGCGTGTTGTTCGGTGTGTTTACCTTCTTTGATTTCTTCAATCAATTTTTTATTGAATGCAGGTAAATCTTCCGGACTCCGACTGGTTACCAGACCTTCATCCACCACCACTTCCTCATCGACCCAATTGGCGCCGGCATTTTTCAAATCTTTTTGAAGCGTATGATAGGAAGTCATTTTTCTGCCATTTACCACATTGGCATCGATTAAGGTCCATGGACCGTGGCAAATTGCAGCAACGGGTTTTTGTTGTTCAAAAAAACTCCTCACAAAATCTTGCACATCCTTGTTAGCTCTTAACTTATCGGGATTCATCACCCCACCCGGAAGGAATAATGCGTGATAATCATCTGCAGAAACCTGATTGATTGTCTTATCCACGGGATATTCCTCAGACCAGTTTCCTTCGTTCCAAGCTTTGATTTTGTCCGGTTTGATGCTGACGATTTCTGTTTGAAAACCTTCTTTTTCCATGGCTTCTCTAGGCGATTTCAATTCACTCTCCTCAAAACCGTCCGTCGCCAAAATAGCAATTCGTTTGTTCATGACTTTAATTTTTTGGTTCTACTTATTTTGTCATGCAAGGTAGAAAGCAGGAAAAAGACATGAGGTTAAAAAAACGAGAAAGCTTTGGGAAAGAAGGGTTAAATCTATTTATAAAATTGGGAAAACCTTAAGCCACTTTTTTGAACTTAGGTAAGCATAAACTAAAGGTAGACCCCTGACCTTTTTTGCTTTCAACAAAAAGTTCTCTGTGCAAATAACCTTGAAGAAATACGCGTTTTTGGAAGGCGAGATAAATTTAAACCCGCTTCACATAACTGCCTTTTCGCCGTTGTTGTTCTTCCAGCAGCAAAGCGAGTTCACGTCCCGTTTGTCCTTTTACGGAAGTATTTTCCTGAGCGCGACGAATCAGATAGGGAATAACTTCTTGAATCTTTCCAAAGGGTACCCATTTTGCGGTATTGTATCCGGCTGCACCTAAGTTAAAACTGATATGATCGCTCATTCCATAAAGTTGGGAGAACCAAATTCGAGGATCGTTTTTTTCAAAACCCATTTCTTCCATCAATTGCATCGCGAGATAGGAACTTACTTCGTTATGGGTTCCGATAAAAAGAGAAACGCGGTCGAGATTGCGTAAACAATAATTCAAAACCGCATTGAAATTTACATCTGTGGCTTCTTTATCTTCACAAATAGGAGTGGGGTAGCCCATTTTTTCTGCACGGGCGTTTTCTTTTTCCATATAAGCACCGCGCACTATTTTTGCTCCTATATTAAAACCTTTTTCTTTAGCTTTTTGATTCAGATTTTTAATATAATCCAACCGGTCCCAACGATAACATTGAAGGGTATTAAACACAATACTCTCTTCCTGGTTGTATTTTATCATCATTTCTTCCAACAAATCATCTACAGCGGGTTGAATCCAGGATTCTTCGGCATCAGCGAGTAGATGAACCTTCAATTCGTAGGCGGTTTGACATAATTTGTCCACACGGGTTTTCACGCGTTCCCACTCTTGAGTTTCTTCAGGGCTCAAGGTTTCATTGGCAGATACTTTTTCCCATATTTCAAAACGTCCGATTCCCGTAGGTTTGAACATTGCAAAAGGGATTTCTTTCCGATTGGAAGAAAATTTAAGGATATTTATTTTTTTCTTCAAAACAGCATCTAATTGGGCTTCGGTTTCTTTTCCTTCAGAGGAATAATCCAAAATACTGTGCACCTGCTTAGCATACATTTTTTCGATTACCGGAAGACAATCCTCCTCCGAAACTCCACCGCAAAACTGCTGAAAAATGGTCTTTTTTATGAGATTTTCCACCGGAAGACCAAGTTTTAAAGCCAAGGGAGTAAGCTTGGTGCCCATTTTCACCATAAATGGTTTGTCAAGCATTTTAAATATAAAAAGAGAGCGCTTCAAATCCTCGTCGGTTTTCAGGGAAAAAGCGCGTTTTGTATTATTGAAAATCTTATTGACCATGGTACACTTATCTTAACGCAAAGATAATGGCAATTTTTGTACATTGAATTCCATTTCACCATGAAATAGCAAAAAAAAATACACTGAAATTTGATGGCACTTTATTTGCTTTAAAATTTATAAATCAAATCCCGATTCATTTTGTTTTACGGATTAATAAGAAAAAACTCAACCCATGAAAGAACATTTGCATGAAGCCTATTCATTTGTTTTTGAAGATGATTTGCTCCGGGAAATCGAAGAAAGTGGATTATATAAAGAAAT
>CAYPGZ010000015.1:0-22224 GCA_964410335.1 uncultured Flavobacteriaceae bacterium
TCAGAGGTAATCTCCGTATAAATTTTTTCATGGATTTTTTGCAAATTCACCATGAAAAAAATTCATGTCAATTTGACTAACTTTGCAGATTATTTTTCAAAAAATGCCCACGCCCCTTTCCAAAACAGACCCCAAGAAAAACATCATCATCAAAGGTGCAAAACTGCACAACCTCAAGGATATCGACGTCGTTATCCCGAGGAACAAGTTGGTGGTGATCACGGGCTTGTCCGGTTCGGGAAAATCGAGTTTGGCTTTCGACACTTTGTATGCCGAAGGCCAACGCCGCTATGTGGAAAGCCTTTCCTCCTATGCGCGCCAATTTTTGGGGAAACTGGACAAACCTAAAGTAGATTATATCAAAGGAATCGCCCCGGCAATTGCCATTGAGCAAAAAGTAAATTCGGTAAACCCACGTTCCACCGTGGGCACTTCCACCGAAATCTATGATTACCTGAAACTGCTTTTCGCGCGGATTGGGAAAACCTATTCGCCCATTTCCGGGAAACAGGTCAAAAAAGACCGGGTTGCCGATGTAGTGGATTTTGTAAAAAACTTTCCCGAAAGGGAAAAACTCCTGCTCCTCTCCCCTATTCATCTCGAATCGGGAAGAAGTTTGAAAAACAAGTTAAAAGTTTTACTTCAACAAGGCTACAGTCGAATAAAATTTGACGAGAAAGTAGTGCGCATCGACGAAACCGACCTTAAGACTGAAGAAGGAAAAGACGTTCGTCTTGTCGTAGATCGAATCGTGACCAAAGATGATGAAGATTTTTTTAATCGTTTGGCGGATTCTGTACAAGCTGCTTTTTTTGAGGGAAATGGGGAATTGGAAATCGAGGAAGTTGCCACCGGGAAAATCCATACCTTCAACAACCGCTTCGAGCTGGACGGGATGAAGTTTTTAGAGCCGAACACGCATTTGTTCAGTTTCAACAATCCCTACGGCGCGTGCCCAAAATGCGAAGGCTATGGAGACGTCATCGGTCTGGACATTGATTTGATAGTCCCCAACACCGGGCTTTCCATTTACGAAGAAGCGATTTTCCCATGGCGCGGGGAAAGCATGAGCTGGTATAAAAACCAACTGGTCAACAATTCACACAAGTTCGATTTTCCCATCCACAAGCCTTATTTCGAACTTTCTGAAGAACAAAAGGAACTGCTCTGGACCGGAAATGAATATTTTATCGGGCTAACCGCCTTTTTTGATGAGTTGGAGGCCAAGGCATACAAAATCCAAAATCGGGTCATGCTTTCACGCTATCGCGGAAAAACCAAATGCCCGGTTTGCAAAGGAAAAAGATTGCGCCCTGAAGCAAATTATGTGAAAATCGACAAATCCACCATTACCGATTTGGTGGAAATCCCCTTGAATAAAGTCGCGGATTTTTTTGATAAACTGACACTGAATAAATACGACGCCCAAATCGCCAAACGCTTGCTTACGGAAATAAAAAACCGCTTAAAGTTTTTATCGGATGTGGGCTTGGATTATTTGACTTTGAACCGCAGGTCGAGCACGCTTTCCGGCGGAGAATCGCAACGCATCAATTTAGCGACTTCCTTGGGGAGTAGCTTGGTTGGTTCGATGTACATTTTGGACGAACCTTCTATTGGTTTGCATCCGAAAGATACAGAAAGGTTGATTGGGGTTTTGAAATCCCTCCGCGACTTGGGAAATACGGTGATTGTGGTTGAACACGACGAAGACATCATGAAAGCCGCCGACGAAATTATCGATATCGGTCCTGAAGCAGGCACCCATGGTGGGGAAGTGGTCGCGACGGGGAATTTCAAAAAAATCCTGAAATCGGATACACTTACCGCGAAATATCTAAATGGACAATTAGAAATCGAGGTGCCGAAAAAAAGAAAAAGCACTCCTTATCATATAGACATTATCGGGGCACGAGAGAATAATCTAAAAAATATAGATGTGCGTTTTCCACTCGGTATTTTCACTGCGGTTACCGGAGTTTCGGGAAGCGGGAAAAGTACCTTGGTCAAAAAAATCCTCTATCCGGCGATTTTGAAGGCAACGGGCGGATATGGTGAAAAAGCAGGTCAGTATTCAGCAATTGAGGGAAATTTCACGAATGTAAAACATGTGGAATTTGTGAATCAAAACCCCATTGGACGTTCTTCGCGTTCCAATCCTGTTACCTATATCAAAGCCTATGATGAAATTCGAATATTATTTGCTAGACAGAAACTTTCTAAAAATAGAAATTATCAGCCCAAGCATTTTTCTTTTAATGTAGATGGTGGTCGCTGTGAAGTCTGCAAAGGAGAGGGCGAAGTAACGATTGAAATGCAATTTATGGCCGACGTGCATTTGGAGTGTGAAGCTTGCCACGGAAAACGTTTCCAAAAGGAAGTGTTGGAAATCAAATTCAATGAAAAATCAATTAGTGATATTTTGGAAATGACGATTGATGATGCTGTGGATTTTTTCGAGAGAAGCAAACAGCCAAAAATAAAAAACAAGCTAAAACCCTTGCAGGATGTGGGTTTGGGCTATGTCACTTTAGGACAAAGTTCTTCCACACTTTCCGGGGGGGAAGCACAACGAATCAAACTCGCCTCGTTCTTGGTTAAGGGAAACACCAAGGAGAAAGCCTTGTTTATTTTTGATGAACCCACCACAGGTTTGCACTTCCACGACATCAAAAAACTCTTGGCTTCGTTCAACGCGCTTATCGCCAACGGACATTCTGTTATTGTCGTGGAGCATAATATGGATCTGGTGAAATGTGCCGACCACGTCATCGATCTTGGTCTGGAAGGCGGAGAAAACGGAGGCTATTTAATTGCTGAAGGCACTCCTGAAGAAGTTGCCAAAAGCAAAAAATCCTTCACAGCGAAATATTTGAAAGAGAAGTTGTGAAAACTGAGTGAAGGAGTAATCACCCAATCACAGATTAAAACTCACGGATTAAACACTTTCGTTGCTTCGTTATAAGCCGATTCAAAAGCCGTCATTTTTATATTGGTATCCACTTTTTGGGTATTGAAATAAGTGAGGAGTTTTTCCGTAGGCATATTTCCCGTCAACTCGTCTTTTGCCATCGGACATCCCCCAAAACCTTGTATTGCTCCATCAAAACGGCGACATCCGGATTTATGAGCTGCATCTACTTTTTCGTGCCAAGTGGTGGGTGTAGTGTGCAAATGTGCCCCGAATTCGATGTTGGGATATTTCGGGATTAAATTGGAAAATAAATATTCGATGATTTCAGGCGTAGAACTTCCGATTGTATCGGATAAAGAAAGGATTTTTACGCCCATTTTTGAGAGTTTTTCTGTCCATTCTCCAACAATTTCCACATCCCACGGATCGCCATATGGATTTCCAAAACCCATAGAAAGATAAGCCACCACCTCTTTCCGATTTTTATCAGCTATTTCTAGAATTTCATTTAAAATATCCACCGATTCAGCGATAGTTTTATGCGTATTACGCATTTGGAAATTCTCTGAAATGGAAAAAGGATAGCCCAAATAATCGATTATTTCAAATTGGGAAGCATCCATCGCCCCACGGACATTGGCGACGATGGCCAATAATTTACTCACGGAGGTGGATTTATCCAACTTTGAAAAAACTTCGGCACTATCGGCCATTTGCGGAATGGCTTTCGGGGAGACAAAACTTCCCGCATCAATCGTATCAAATCCGCAACGCAGTAAAGCCTGAATATATTGAATTTTTTTATTAGTGGGAATAAAAGGCTTTATCCCTTGCATGGCATCACGAGGACATTCGATAAGTTTTATGTTGGATTGTGTCTCGATATCAGGAGCTTAATAGTCTGTGATACAGTTAACTCAACTTATCTAACCAGTTTTTTATATTTAATCCTTTTTGGGATAATATCACCGCCCAAACGTTTTTTCTTATTCTCTTCGTAATCAGAAAATCCTCCTTCAAAATAATACACTTCAGAATTTCCTTCAAAGGCCAGGATATGCGTACAAATCCTATCTAAAAACCAACGATCGTGGGAAATTATTACCGCACAACCCGCAAAATTCTCGATTCCCTCTTCCAAAGCGCGCAGTGTATTTACATCGAGGTCGTTAGTAGGTTCATCCAATAATAAAACGTTTCCTTCTTCTTTTAAAGTCATGGCAAGATGCAACCTGTTTCGCTCTCCTCCGGAAAGCTTATTTACGGTTTTATTCTGCTCGCTTCCGGTGAAATTAAAACGACTCAAATAAGCTCTGGAATTCACTTGCTTCCCTCCCATCATTATCAATTCTTGTCCATCGCTAAAATTTTCCCAGATACTTTTGTTGGGATCGATATTGGCATGAGCTTGATCCACATAAGCGATTTTTACGGTTTCTCCTACCTCAAAAGTGCCTTCATCGGGTTGTTCCTCCCCCATTATCATTTTAAAAATCGTGGTTTTTCCTGCTCCGTTTGGACCGATTATTCCCACAATGCCTGCTTGCGGGAGTTTGAAGTTCAGATTCTCGTAGAGCAGTTTATCGCCAAAAGCTTTCTTCACGCCTTTGGCTTCAATCACATTAGTTCCTAATCGCGGTCCGTTTGGAATATAGATTTCAAGCTTTTCATCCAATTGTTTTTGATCTTGACTCAGAAGTTTATCGTAGTTGTTCAACCTTGCTTTCTGTTTGGTATGCCTTCCTTTGGGAGTCATTTTTGCCCATTCCAATTCCCGTTCCAGCGTTTTTTGGCGTTTGCTGGCTTGTTTTTGTTCCTGAGCCAACCGCTTTGATTTTTGTTCCAGCCAAGAAGAATAATTTCCTTTCCAGGGAATGCCTTCTCCACGATCGAGTTCTAAAATCCATCCGGCAACATTATCCAGAAAATAACGGTCGTGCGTTACGGCTATAACCGTTCCTTTATAATTTTGAAGATGATGTTCCAACCAGTGTACCGATTCTGCATCCAAATGGTTGGTGGGCTCGTCCAAAAGCAACACATCAGGTTCTCTCAACAGCAAGCGGCAAAGTGCCACCCGACGACGTTCTCCGCCGGAAAGTACACTAATTTTTTTATCCGGATCGGGTGTGCGCAAAGCGTCCATCGCCACTTCGAGTTTGTTGTCGAGTTCCCAAGCACCGGAAGCATCGATTTTATCCTGAAGTTCGGCCTGACGATTCATGAGTTTTTCCATCTTGTCAGGATCGGAATAATTTTCTTCCAAACCGAACAAATCATTTATTTTATTGTATTCATCGAGAATGGCTACGGTTTCAGAAACCCCTTCTTTTACAACTTCCAAAACAGTTTTGTCCTCATCGAGTTTGGGTTCCTGCTCGAGCAATCCCACGGAATAGTCTTTTGAAAAAACCACATCACCCTGATAGTTTTTGTCTTCCCCGGCGATTATGCGCAAAAGCGTGGATTTTCCGGAGCCATTCAAACCCAATATTCCAATTTTTGCTCCATAAAAGAAACTCAAATAAATATTTTTGAGCACGGGTGTGTTTGCCCCGGGATGGGTTTTGGTAACCCCCGACATGGAAAAAATCACTTTATTGTCATCCATAATAAAACTTCCGTTTGATGGTAATATTTAATTTGAAAATCACCGATAATCATATTATTTCCACTGAAATTCTCAGTTGGCCAAATTTCGGAAATAAATAGGAATTAAACGAGGGAAACTCTCATAGAAATTTATTGTGAAAGTAGGCGTGATAAAACCACGATTTGGCCGGTGTGATAAGCCGTGTGCTCGATGACTAATAATATTTCCCGAAGTAAAGTTTGATGCGTGCCGTTTTTAACAATTTTGTTTAAATCATTAGCTTTATCTTTCACAATTTCAATAAGTTGATTCCTGTCCGAAAAGTATGATTCTTGTAAACTCATCCATTCATTTTTGCTTTGAGGAGCGAGATTTTTTGGCCAATAATCTTCAGGCCATTTTGGATTTTGATACTTATCGGAAAACACAAAATTCAAAATATCTTTTTGAGTATAAACGATATGATAGAACAATTCATAAATGGAGTAAGGTAATCCCTCGGGACGGATTCCAATTTTTTCAAATGGCACTTGCTCTAAATGCGTTTTTAAGGGTTGAAAAGCTTCGCCACCATTTAATGCCTTTATGAGTTGTTCTTTATACATCGTTTTTTGGTGATTCAGTAATTAATCACTACACCCTACCTTTCAACGAACTAAAAACCCATGCTATGGCAAAAAAGCCAATTCCGACTGCGGAAAAACCTATTCCGGCCATATCGCGGTATTTAAAAATAGCAAGGCATATCAACAATATTCCAATAAGAATCATTAGAAAAGTGGCCCAAGCGAAAACTGTGTTTTTGTTCATTCCCATTTAATCGTGTTTTTTATAATCCCCGAAAATTTTCGGTTTACAAAATTACGAAAAACCTTAAATCACTTCAATAAGAAAAACCTCCTTTAAAAGCATCACTAAACAAAGCTTTGATTTTTGTATTTTCGCTTCCGAATCAAAAACCGGCAATTTAACTGAGTATGGACATCAAATTCAATAAAAACGAGGACTACAATAAACTTCAAGTATCTGAGCTAAAGAAACGTTTGGCTAAAGTCAAACTGGGAGGTGGAGAAAAAAAGATAGAAAAACATCACGGCAAAGGTAAGTTGACTGCCCGTGAACGTATTGATTTTTTGTTGGACGATCCCAAAAAAGCCATTGAAATTGGGGCATTTGCCGGGGAAGATATGTACAAAGAACAAGGAGGTTGTCCCAGTGGTGGCGTAGTAGTGAAAATTGGTTATGTGTCCGGAAAACAATGTATTGTTGTTGCAAACGATGCCACGGTTAAAGCCGGAGCTTGGTTCCCTATTACCGCAAAAAAAAACTTGCGTGCTCAAGAAATTTCCATTGAAAATCGCTTGCCGATAATCTACTTAGTGGACAGCGCGGGAGTTTTTCTTCCGATGCAAGATGAAATTTTTCCCGATAAGGAACATTTTGGCCGTATTTTTCGCAACAATGCGGTGATGAGCAGTATGGGCATCACTCAAATTGCAGCCGTAATGGGAAGTTGTGTTGCCGGCGGTGCTTATTTGCCCATTATGAGTGATGAAGCTTTAATTGTAGAAAAAACCGGAAGTATTTTTTTGGCAGGCAGTTATTTAGTG
Organism: uncultured Flavobacteriaceae bacterium; assembly: GCA_964410335.1. Taxonomy (GTDB): domain Bacteria; phylum Bacteroidota; class Bacteroidia; order Flavobacteriales; family Flavobacteriaceae; genus DASSWG01. The sequence goes on from CAYPGZ010000015.1 coordinate 7,118, forward strand.
AAAGCTGCAATTGGGGAGGATATCGACAATGAAACCTTGGGTGGAGCAACCACGCATTGCGAAGTGAGTGGGGTAACCGACTATAAAGCCAAAAATGATAAGGATGCCCTTACGCGGATTAAAAACATAATGGATAAAATCGGGGATTACGAAAAAGCAGGTTTCAACCGAAAGAAGGCTGAAAAACCAAAAGAGAATCCCGAAGACATCTACGGCTTGCTTCCCATCAAACGAACTGATCAATATGATATGCGAGAGATCATATTGCGTTTAGTGGACAATTCGGAATTTGAAGAATACAAAGCCGGATATGGACAAACCATCCTGACAGGTTATGCCCGAATAGAGGGTTGGGCGGTGGGCATTGTTGCCAACCAACGAAAAATCGTTAAAACGACAAAACTTTCCGGAGCAAAACACACCCCGGGCGGGGAAATGCAATTTGGAGGGGTAATTTACAGTGATTCTGCAGACAAAGCGACCCGCTTTATTGCCAACTGCAATCAGAAAAAAATTCCTTTGATTTTTCTTCAGGATGTAACCGGTTTTATGGTGGGCAGCAAAAGTGAGCACGGGGGGATTATCAAAGATGGTGCAAAAATGGTAAATGCCGTAAGCAATTCGGTGGTGCCTAAGTTCACGATTATCGTTGGTAATTCTTATGGAGCCGGAAATTATGCGATGTGTGGAAAAGCCTATGATCCTCGTTTGATTGTTGCTTGGCCTTCTGCGGAATTGGCGGTAATGAGTGGAAATTCTGCCGCAAAAACTCTCCTGCAAATCGAAACGGCTGCCTTGCAAAAGAAAGGAGAAAAAATAACCTCGAAAAAAGAAAAGGAACTTTATGATAAAATCAAAGCGGATTATGACCGTCAGATCAGCCCATATTATTCGGCGGCACGTCTTTGGACAGATGCCATCATCGATCCTTTAGATACCAGAAAATGGATTTCTATGGGAATTGAAATGGCCAACCATGCTCCTATTGAAAAAGACTTCAACTTGGGAGTAATTCAGGTCTGATTTTTTTATCGCTTAGCTTTCTGTAAAAGGAATATGGCTAAAACCCCAAAAATAATATTGGGGATCCAAACGGCCAGCCAGGAAGGGAAGGTGGATTGTTCGGCAATGGTGACAAATACCTTATCAAAAAATACAAACATAAAAGCGATAGCGATACCAATGGCGAGGTTTATTCCCATCCCGCCACGTCTTTTCACAGAAGAAACCGCAACGGCTATTATGGTCAGGATGTATGCTGAAACAGGAGTGCTCCAACGTTTGTAAAGCACTACTTTATAAATATTTATATTCCCGGAACCTCGTCGTGTTTCCAATTCTATAAAATCAGTGAGTTCACCATAACTCAAGGTTTCTGCCATGTATTTCACGGGAGCCAGCTCATCGATATCAAATCCAAAAACCGTATCCAATTTCCGTTCATGAATCAGGCTGTCCGAATCTTTTCCCACAATCCTTTTTTTGTAATCATGAAGGGTATAATTCTTTTCTTCGGGGTTGTAAACTATGCGTTGCGCCTCAATTTTAAACCTCATTTCATTGCCTTCAAAATGCTCTAAAACAAAGTTGTAAGCTGAATTGTTTTTAGGACTAAAACTGGAAGCGTGAATATATTCATTCTCGTTTATTTGCCGATAAACATTATAGGTTTCACGAGCTTCTTCCCTCCCTCCTTTCAGGTATTCATATTTGAATTCGTTGAAGCCTTTACTGGCCCAGGGAGCAATATACATTCCCAAAAACAAAGCCCCAAGACAAATTAAGGTTGCCCCGACAATATAAGGGCGTAAAAATCGCCAGAAAGAACCTCCTGAACTTAGGAAGGCCACTACCTCTGTGTTGTTTGCCAGTTTGGAAGTAAACCAAATTACCGAAAGAAATAAAAACAAAGGAAAAAGCAAGTTGGCAAAATAGATGGTAAAATGTAGATAATATTCCAACACCTCCATTAGCGGAGCTTCGTTTTCCAGAATTTTATCGATTTTTTCAGCAAGATTAACCGTAATCCCGATGGGAACAAACAGCACCAACAACATGATGAATGTCACAAGATAGCGCTTGAGTATATACCAATCCAGGATTTTCATTTTTATTTATTTATGCAACTGCTCATTGAAACTACAACCTCTTGTCCATCTGTTTTACCATTTTTTCTTTCCAAACCAAAAAATCGCCCGCTAAGATATGTTTTCTAGCTTCGCGAACCAACCACAAATAAAATCCAAGATTATGAATGGTAGCAATCTGTTTGGCCAACATTTCATTCACACTAAAAAGATGTTTCAAATAAGCCTTGGAATATTCTGTATCTACCCAAGTAATGCCCATTTCATCTATGGGTGAAAAATCATCACGCCATTTTCGATTTCTCATATTGATGCTGCCGTGTGCGGTAAACAGCATCCCATTTCTGGCATTTCGAGTGGGCATCACACAATCAAACATATCGATGCCTAAAGCTATACATTCCAAAATATTTATTGGAGTACCCACTCCCATCAAATACCGGGGCTTGTGATGGGGTAAGATTTCCGTAACCACTTCGGTCATGGCATACATTTCCTCTGCAGGTTCTCCCACCGAAAGACCGCCAATTGCATTTCCATCGGCATTTACCGAAGCAATATATTCTGCAGATCTTTTCCTCAAATCCTTATAAACACTCCCTTGCACAATCGGAAATAAGCTCTGTTTATAATTATAAACCTCGGGGGTTATTTCTAAATGTGCAATGCATCTATCTAACCAGCGATGGGTCATTTCCATAGATTTTTTTGCATATTGATAATCACAAGGATAGGGAGTACATTCATCAAAAGCCATAATAATGTCTGCCCCTATTTCCCGTTGGATTTCCATGACATTTTCGGGCGTGAAAAGATGATGGGAACCGTCGATATGGGATTTAAATTTTACTCCTTCTTCCCGTATTTTTCGGTTTTCGGAAAGGGAATAAACCTGATATCCTCCACTATCGGTCAGAATACTTCGATCCCAATTCATGAATTTGTGAAGACCTCCGGCTTTTTTAAGAATCTCGGTCTGGGGTCGAAGGTAGAGATGATAAGTATTTCCCAAAATAATATCGGGATTGATGTCTTTTTTCAATTCGCGCTGATGCACACCTTTTACCGTTCCGGCGGTGCCCACAGGCATAAAAATCGGGGTTTCGATTGTCCCGTGGTCAGTGGTCAAATTTCCCGCACGGGCTTTCCCGTCTGTGGCCAAAAGTTCAAATTGCATGAGTGGCTTTTAAGGCGACAAAGATAGCCAAAGCGCACAGTTTGGTATGGGTTATTTTTTCATATAGATTATCCAATCCCAATCTGAGGGGTTTCCCACGCCGACGCTCGGGGTGTACAGGAATATTTTTACTTTTTGTTCGGGATTAGATTCTATGTATTCCCTGACTTTTACCGAGCTTTGGACCGAACCCCATATTTTTTGATAATCGAAATCTTCTCCTTGTTGATTAGCGGGGTCGAAAATATTTTCAAAGCCATTTGAAGGAAATACATAATCTTCTGTAAGGACAAATTCAAACTCGCTTGCAGGCTGTAATTCTTCTGGAAATTCCATTTCCCCCAAGCCCATCCAATGAATGGTTCCAAAAAACAATTGTTCGTCAATTTCATCATAAATCAATTTGACGCTGCCAAAATCCCCAGGCTCCACATACTCATTGGTTATCGTGAAACTTTCGGATTGTTGGGAAAAATCGAATTCCTTCCCGCCTTCAAATTCATTGGTGGTGTAATCCACCTTGAGCATTAAAATTTGATTGGTCTGTTGCTCAACATCAGCGTTGTCATCCGATTCACAACCAATCAACATAAATATCATTGCAAAAAACAAAATTTTCAGTTTCATGATTTTTGGTTTTCAGTGAATGTTTATTTCAATAGACTTTTCTCAGATAAATTCATGACAATCAACAATCTTTAACCTGCAAAAGGATGGCAATAATCGTGAATTGTTGCGTGGTCGGGTCTTCCACCCGGGCATAAATAGTTTGACTTCCCGGAGTCTGATTGGTATAAGCAATCGTGTTGTTGATAGGATTGTCTTCATTTTCGGCGGCTTGTTGGGAGTCATAATACTCCACAGTAGCATTTTCAGCACCCAAACCCGCCAGTTCAATTGCACATTCCATATAGGCATTCAGGTTAAACTGTGCAAATCCGGGCTGAGTCTCACATTGAGAAATCGTAGTGGTGCATTTTGGGCAATCTTGACTCATGATCAAATCATTGCCATTATTATCAAAATATAAAATATAACCGGTTTTTCCTCTTTTAAAAGAAGTGATAAGCCACTCGCCCTCAAAGGGATATTTCCCATTTTCAACATGCATTTTTAAAATATCTTCTTTTCCCACTTGCAATTCCCAACTGCCCATAAAACCTCCTAAACTAAAAGCAAACGTGCCGTCTGGCTGAAATTTTAATACATGTCCGGTTTTTCCGAAAGCCCAAGAGCATTCCAGTAATCCCGGTTTTATTTCCTCTTGATTATAAGGATCGTCCTCATCATCATAATCCGGAGGATAATCCTGCAAAGCAGTTTCCAACTCTGCATTCGAATTAATTTTTACACTTCTTCCGTCAAAATAATTCAATACCACCGGGAAATTCAAGGAGGCCACGGATTCTTCGGAAAGGTTTTTCAAAAACAAAAACAAGTCTTTATCGTTTTCCACATAGATGGTTTCCGCAATTTCAGTTATGAGGGAATAACTCGCAAATGAAATCGGATATTCAATATCTACAGCTTCAATATCATTTGGAGGTGGGTTTCCCTCGCGATATTGACGAAGTTGCTCTTCATCAAAAAATGTAATCTCCGAAAAAGTACTTGAAATGGTGATAAGCGGATAAATAATTTCAAGCTCATCAGAATATTCTTTCATCTTTTCCTTGACCACCCCTGCCGAATCGATATCCTGCAATATTCCATTAATTTTTACCTGAATAGGAAAAACCACACTCAAACTGCTGGTACTGTCGATGGCATTATCAGCTGAACCATCTTTTAATGCTACGGCACGCAACAGATGCAGCAAGGTGGAGTTGCCTTCCAAAAAACCTTCTTCTGTGGTCACAGGAGTGATAATCCGCTCTTCCTTTTGACAGGAAAACAGACACAGGACAAGCATAAACAAAAATATATTCTTGTTCATTTTCAAGGAATAAATGTACAGTTTTCTTATGAAACAATTCAAAGAATGGATTTCCTACTTAACATCCTTCTCCATATATCCGTTCCAAAAATAAAAAGGAAAGCCGCAATTAAACGGCTTTCCTACCCTCTAACATTAATAAAAATTGTATAACTAAAACTATTCTTATCAATAATGAAACAAATTAAAATACAAAAACCCTACCTGAATTTGTATAAAATTTTATGAAATAGATTTTAAGACATCGATTGTAGAGGTTTTCTTCATCCTCTTCGATATTTGAGGTTGGCTTCTCCAATTTCAGAAAGCCTTACTCTTCCTCAGCGTTTAATATTTTCACGTACATTTGTCTCGAAGACCTTAATCCTATGCCGAAAGAATTACACGAAAATGTATGCCAGGAAAGCATTTTTTCACGGCTTTATGAAAAGCACGCCAAAAACTTGCGTGATTTTTTATATTATAAATTTGGAGAAGACCTCAATCCCGAGGATAATATGCAGGAAGCATTTGTGAAGTTGTGGAAAAAATGTCGCGATATCCCACCAAAAAAAGCCAAAAGTTTTCTTTTTACCGTGGCCAACAATCAAATGTTGAATGAGGCCAAACACAAAAAAGTGGTTTTAAAATATCAAAAACAAGAAAAATCTCATGAAGACGCTCAGGATCCCCAATTTCTCATGGAAGAGAGCGAATATTTAAAAAAATATCAGGCTGCGCTTTCCACCCTTACCCCGGCTCAGCGAACCGCATTTTTGTTAAACCGTATCGAAGGCAAAAAACACAAAGAAATCGCTGAAATGCTGGATATTTCTAGCAAAGCTGTGGAAAAAAGAATTTATGGAGCGATGAAGAAGTTGAGAAAAGAAATTAAAGAATTATAAATCGATATTGTGCAATTTTCGAATTTGATTTAATATTTATGGTAATAGCATGAGTTATAAATTATGTTTATGCTTACATGAAAAATCATTTAGTAAAACAAAAAACCCGGGGGTAGGAAAAAAGGATTCGAAATTGTTTAATACTTAGAAAAGCGAAATGAAAAAAGAACTACTCATACGAAAATGGCTCGATGACGAGTTGAGTCCGGAAGAGGAAAAGGCCTTTCGGGAGTTGAGTGAATATGAGGATTTCATAAAACTCTCCGAAGCGGCAAAACATTTCCGCGCTCCGGAATTTTCTGCTGAAGAAAATTATATCAACCTAAAATCGAAACTTGAAACCCAAGAGAATTTCAATAAAATTAATGATTCAAAGAAAACAAACTGGGCTGCCGCTTTTCTGAAAATCGCAGCAGTTGTGGTGTTGACTTTGGGAATTTACTACTTCTTTTTCCCAACTCAAACCAGTATCAATACCATTGCCGGCACCACTGAAAAAATAGTATTGCCCGATGGTTCTGAAGCAATCCTGAATGATGTTTCCAGTCTGGAATACAAAAAAAGGTCATGGAATAAAAACCGGAAAGTGCATCTGGAAGGGGAAGCTTTTTTTGATGTAAAAAACGGCAAAACCTTTACAGTCATGACGGATATGGGAACGGTCACAGTTTTAGGAACTCAATTTAATGTAAAAAATCGTCCCGATTATTTTGAAGTGACTTGCTATGAAGGTTTGGTCTTGGTTGAAACTTCACTTGAACACTTGAAACTCCCTGCCGGGGAATCTTTCCGAATAATCAAGGATGAAATTTTTAAAAGCAAAACAGAATTTGACAGTCCCCGCTGGATCGAGGAAATCAGTACTTTCCACAGCGTGCCGTTTGAAATGGTAATTGCAGAGTTTGAACGACAATACGATGTGAAAATAAAGGTAAAAAAGAAATATTTGGACGAGCTTTACACAGGAAGCTTTACCCATACCGATCTTGACACAGCCTTGAAGTCCATTGCGCTTCCCTTTAATTTGGAAGCTTCCAAAACAGGTGAAACCATAAGCCTTGACGCTCGTGAATAGAAGACTGGCAACGGTCTTTGTGTTTTTCTTTTTCTTCTCCCAGTCCGCCCTTTTTGCGCAAACGGAAAAGGAAGAGCAGGTTCCCCTTGCGCAAGTTATTCGGGAGCTCGAAACCCGTTACGGACGAAAATTTTCTTATGCCGACAAGACAATTAAAGGGGTAGAAGTTGAAATGCCTCCGAAAGATATTACGTTGGAAAAAGCGCTGAGGCTACTCGAAGCCAAAACTGGGCTTTCTTTTGATCTTCTCGGAACTAATTTTGTCGTGGTCTATAATCCTACCGACGAAAGCGACATCCCTTTTCCCGCCCAAACTTTAGAAACCGTAGTGATAACCAATTATCTCACCCGCGGAATCTTGGTGAAACGTGACGGATCTGTAGAAATCGACTATAAAGATTTTGGAATCCTTCCCGGATTAATCGAACCGGATGTTTTGCTGACTCTGCAGGCTCTTCCCGGGGTAGAAAGTGTGGATGAAACTGTTTCCAATATCAATGTGCGCGGAGGAACAAACGATCAAAATTTGCTTCTCTGGGATGGAATTAAAATGTATCAATCCGGACATTTCTTTGGGTTGATTTCTGCTTTTAATCCTTATCAAACCAAAAATGTGTTTCTGATAAAAAACGGTACAAATCCACTTTATGGAAATAGTGTTTCGAGTGTTATTTCCATGGAAACCGAACGAAAAATAAACGATGAATTTAAGGCAGAAGCGGGAGTAAATTATATTTATGTAGGAGCCTACGCCGATGCCCCAACAGGAAAAAATGGGTCGGTGCAAGTTTCGGCGCGCACTTCGATAAATAATGTGATGATCACCCCTACCTACGAAAAATATTATGAAAGAGCTTTTCAAGACACTGAACTTATTGAAAATACCAGTACTAACGAGCGTTTTTCCTTTTCGGATTTGAGTTTACGATGGCTGTATAATCTCAGTGGAAAAGATCGTTTCCGAGCCAATTTTATTTGGATTTCAAACGAACTGGGTTTTGATGAAAATGCTTTGATTGATAATGAATTTCTATCAAAAAAAAGCGGGTTGGAACAGCGAAGCCTGGGCGGTGGATTGCATTATGAACGCGAATGGAAAAAAAACTGGATAACTTGGGCACAACTTTATATTTCTGATTATAAACTCGAGGCACTCAATAACAACCTCGCTGAACGTCAGCAAGTTATTCAAGAAAATGAGGTGATAGAAACTTCACTCAAAGCGGTTTCTGACAAAAAACTAAACGATAATTTTGATTGGATTGCGGGTTACGAATATTCCGAAACAGGCATTTCCAATCTTCAGGATGTCAACAACCCTGATTTCCGGGCTTACACAAAAAATGTAATGCAAAGCCATGCAATTTTTTCTTCGATGCGCTATGTGTCCAAAAGCGCCGCCACGGTATTTGATATTGGTGCACGATTGAATTATTTTAAAAATCTCGAAGATTTGCGGGTGGAGCCTCGGGTAAGCTTCAATCAAGCGGTTTCCCATGATTTCAATATCGAATTTCTCGGAGAATATAAAAGTCAAGCCACCACGCAAACCATCGATTATCAAACCGACTTTTTGGGAGTGGAAAAACGGCGATGGCGGCTGGCAGACGGCGATGAAATTCCTCTTTTAACCAGCAAACAAGTTTCGCTCGGATTGATTTATGATAAAAATGACTGGTTGATTTCCGTGACCGGATATTTAAAAGAAGTTGAGGGCATCACTTCACAGAGTCAAGGATTTCAAAATCAATATCAATATGCCCGTTTTACGGGAAGTTATTTCACCAAAGGTGTTGATTTCCTTATTGATAAAAGTTTCGGAAACTTCAGCAGCTATATCAGTTATTCGCTCTCCGGAAACGAATATACTTTTTCGGTTTTACCGGAAGAGAATTTTCCCAATTCGGTGGAAATAGTTAATTCATTGAGTTTTGCTTTGGCTTATGAACTTGATGATTTTAAAGTTTCGGCAGGATTGAAATACCGAAACGGAAAACCTTTTACCGCTTTGACTAATTCCGGACTGCAAAACAATCAACTTATCTATAAATCACCTAACAGCAACAATCTTGAAGATTATTTTCGAGTGGATATTTCCGCAAGTCAAAAATTGGATTTCGGCCAAGGGATAAAAGCTCAGTTGGGGATTTCCATTTGGAATTTACTCGATAACGAAAATATTATCGATTCGCACTACAGGCTTGAAAACGGAAAAGTTTCGAGGATTTTTCAACAAGGACTTGGGTTGACTCCAAATCTTTCGGTTCGGGTCTTTTTTTAGAGAAAAGAATCCACACAATTCAAAAATCTATGATGGCGGAGGAAATTTTCCTTTTGCGAGTTTTTGTATTTTTTTTCTTTCGCCCACAATCCACACGATATCCCTCCATTGAAAAACCTCATCGGATTTTGGATTGAGGATTCTTTTTTGTCCTCTTTCTATTCCTATGATGATCCCGTTGGTTTTTTCGTGAATTCCCGAATCTTTAATGCGCACATCTTTTAATTTGGTATGCTCATCCACCACAATTTTTTTCAACACGATGTCTTCGATATCAATCTCTGCAGATTTGAGGTGTTTTTTGGAATTAAAAATCGGTTTGAACTTTTGCAATTGCTCGTCGGTGGCAATTATTCCTACATTATCCGCAGGAAAAAGTCTGTTGTTCGGACCCGGAATATGAATGAGTTTTTCCCCACGTTTAATATATACAATATTTATCCCCAAATTTTCACGCCATCCCAGTTCTTTCAAGGATTTTCCTGCATAATCAACTTCGGGAAAAACTTCCATCTCCACAATATGTGCATCCCAGGGCATTAAATCTGTTTGGAAATCCTCGTTTTTTCTGCGCAAGATATTTTCAGGTTTTGACTTCTCTGTCATTTCTCGTTCATTGAGATTGCTGATAAACCTGCCTTCTATGCGTTGATAAAACTTTTGAATTCGTTTTGAAAAAATAAACTGACTGATAAACACCAAGGGAAGTACGACCAACACTGCTGTCCAGAAGGAAAACATTTGCAGGACAAAAAAACCAATGAGCAATATCCCCAAAATAATCCGAGTTACTTCCACAAACACTAACGGCCCTCGGTTGTATCGTTTGTCTAACCACAATTCTTTGTAGGCCATATTTCCCGGTCTTTTTGCTATCAGTGCCCATAAAAATGGAGAAGCTAAAATCAACGTGACGATTAGGGTAACAGAATCGCTGAGTATTCCATTATTAAGTCTTTCGGATAAAAATGGTTGCAAATACACAATTGAAAGCAGGAAAATTGCCAAGAGAATAATCAGATTTGTAAAGACAATTGTGGAATAAGATTTCAGTAACACCGTCCAGTCGCTATCGGCCTGAATGTTGGTAGTTCCCGAAGAATACCGATTAAGGACTTGCAACCATTTTTCGGGGATGATTTTTTCCAAGAAACGATAAGTAGGTTCCGAGACTTTAATCAGATAAGGAGTGGTGAAGGTGGTGATGACGGATGCGCCAACTGCAACGGGAAACAAAAAATCAGAGATAACACCAAGCGAAAGTCCGAGTGTAGCCACGATAAAGGCAAATTCTCCGATTTGTGCCATACTCATCCCCACTTGTACGGATTGTTTTAGGGGTTGTCCGGAAATTAATGCTCCGCAGGTAGTGCTTATCAATTTTCCGAATAAGGTCAACAAGGTAACTACCACTACGGGGATTCCATAATCGATAAAGGCCTGTGGATCGATCATCATCCCTACTGAAATAAAAAAAATAGCACCAAAAAGATTTTTAACAGGTTTAGTAACATGTTCCACTTTTTCGGCTGATGTGGTTTCTGCCATAATCGAACCCATGATGAAAGCGCCCAATTCGGCCGAAAACCCCACTTTTGTTGCTAAAACCACCATCCCAAAACACATTCCCAAGGAGAGTATAAGAAGCGCTTCTTCATCTAATAAGGGTTTTATTTTTTTCAGAAAAGTCGGTAAAAGGAATATTCCGCCTAAAAACCAAACCACGAGAAAAAATAGTAATTTCAAGATGGTATAGACAATTTCGCCTCCCTCAAATTCTTGTGTAACGGCAATGGTAGAAAGCAAAACCATCAGCAGAATTACCACAATATCTTCTACCACCAACACGCCAAACACGATTTGTGCAAAACGTTTTGTTTTTACATTGAGTTCATCAAAAGCACGGATAATAATTGTGGTGGACGAACTGGCCAACATTCCCCCTAAAAACATGCTGTCCATGGTGGACCATCCCATCCATTTTCCCACGGTGTAGCCTGCAACAGATATAAAGATAATTTCTACAAATGCAGTAATCGATGCAGTGCCACCTACGTGCATCAATTTTTTAAAACTGAATTCCAACCCTAAACCAAACAGAAGGAAAATTACTCCTATCTCGGCCCAAGTGTCAATATTTTTTTCATCGACTACCGTGGGTAAAAAATCGAAATGTGGACCAACGATAAAACCTGCGATAATATACCCCAAAACCAAGGGTTGCTTGATTTTTCGAAAGACGAGTGTAACCCCTACGCCCGCCATCAGAATCAAAGCTAAATCAATAATCAAGTCAGGTAGATGCCCCATCGATTATGCGGTGTTTTTGATTTAAAAATACATAACAATTCCAAAAAGAAAAGAATGAACAGAGAAAAAATCAATTATAGAAAGGTCTTTTCTCTTGGAGCTTTTCTTTTTTATGCATTGTAAAACCTACTTTTCCAGACTGCTTCATTGAAATTTTTGCCTTTTGCAAAGCCGTAATAAATCACAATTCCCCCGAAAAGTTTAAATAAAAAAAGGAAAGTAAGTACATATTCGGAGATGCTTGCCTGCGGAATAAAACAAGTTATCGATATAAATGTGAAAAGCAAACTCACCAGGATAACAGTGGCGATTAGGTTTTCCAGGGTTTTGTATGGCCACATCAAGAGCTTTCTAAACGGATGAAGATCTTTTCCCCATTTATGGACAAGATAGAAATAATCATTTCCCAAAGGAGTAAAAAGCAACGGATCATCAGCATTTTCGAGCTTCAAAAGTTTTGCCGGAGCCATTATTTTGAAACTTTCAATTTTGGTGGAATGGGTGCGTTCCAATTCATGTATGGCCGTAAGAGTTTCCTCGGGAAAAGCGGGTTTGAAAAATCGAGAATCCAAAAAACGAAGTCGATAGACAATGCAAAGTTTTTTGATATCCGAAAGATGATAAAGCCTGTCGGCTTCCAATAAATCTATATCCAACAGGCTTATTTCTTTCCCGTCGGTTGCGTGTAGGTTCTGTTCAATTCTGTTTCGCTCCTTTTGATTTTCTTCAAAAATTTTTTGAACTTCTTCCAGAATATCTTGGGAAGAAATCCTTTTGGAACGAGCTTTAAAAAGTTTATCTTCAATATTCGTAGGCGAAAACATGGGTTGTTTTTTTCGAATTTAACATTAAGAAATTGCAACTCGAAATTACAAATGTTTTTTTTAAATAATGACCAAGAAAGCAAATTTCAACCTATTCTACTTTTCTCAAATGCCGAACAACTCTTCATCTTCAATATGGAATCCCTCCAAAAAAGCCTTGGTTTTGGCAATTTCCGGAGCCATTACTTTATCCTCTTTAATCAATTCCACTTCTTCACGATATAAATCGATGAATTGCTGAAGAAAAGAGGATGTTTTTAAAGGTTTGCGATAATGCAAAGCCTGTGAAGCATTGAAAAGCTCGATGGCCAATACCGTTTCGAGATTGTCCACAACTTTCATCAATTTTGTGGCAGCATTTGCGCCCATACTTACGTGGTCTTCTTGTCCATTCGAAGAAACTATGGAATCCACGCTGGCAGGAGTGCAAAGTTGTTTGTTCTGACTAACAATACTGGCGGCGGTGTATTGCGGAATCATAAATCCACTGTTCAATCCGGGATCATCCACTAGAAACATCGGCAAATCGCGATCCCCGGAAACCAATTGATAGATGCGACGCTCCGAAATATTCCCCAATTCTGCTAAAGCAATTGCAAGAAAATCCAATGCAAGAGCGAGTGGCTGCCCGTGAAAATTCCCTCCTGAAATGATTTTATCTTCTTCCCGGAAAATATTGGGATTATCCGTCACACTGTTGATTTCGGTTTTAACGGTGCGATGAACAAATTCCAGACTGTCTTTACTGGCACCGTGCACCTGCGGAATACAACGAAAAGAATAAGGGTCTTGTACGTTGTGCTTTTCTTTTCGGGCAATTTCGCTGCCTTCTAAAAATTCACGAATGCGTTCAGCGGTTTTGATTTGTCCACGATGAGGGCGTACTTCGTGCACCAAAGGATCAAAAGGCGACATATTGCAATCAAACGCATCGATGGAAATTGCTCCAATTAAATCTGCAAAATAGGCTAGTTTGTATGACTTTATTAGTGCATAAACTGCATGGGCACTCATAAACTGTGTGCCGTTGAGCAGTGCCAGCCCTTCTTTAGATTGCAATTGCAAAGCTTTCCAGCCAAATTTCTTTAAAATTTTTTCTGCCGAGTGAATTTCGTCCTCAAAATAAACTTCTCCTTTACCCAAAATGGGAAGTGATAAATGAGCCAAAGGAGCTAAATCTCCTGAAGCGCCCAAGGAACCTTGTTCATAAACCACCGGCAGGATTCCCTCATTATAAAAATCGATTAATCGTAGAACTAATTCAACAGAAACACCTGAATTTCCGTAACTTAATGATTGTATCTTCAACAAAAGCATTAATCGAACAATTTCAGGAGATATTTTGTTCCCTGTTCCACAGGCATGAGAAACCACAAGATTTTCTTGAAGTTGGGCAAGGTTTTCTTGAGATATTTTCACATTGCAAAGCGAACCAAAACCGGTATTAATTCCATACACGGGACGATCGCTTTGTTTCATTTTTTCATCGAGATAATCCCGGGATTTTTGAATATGAAGTTTGGCTTCATCGCTGAGTGCCAGCCGTTTTTCAGTGATGATGATTTCCCGGATTTCAGAAATATCCAGAATAGCATTGCTGATATAATGATGTTTATTCATGATTGTGTTTTCGGACTTCAAAAGTCCAACTCTTATTGAAAATATGCAAGGTATTTTTGTGGGTTTACTCGGTTTTAAATAAATCCAACAAGGCTTTTCCAATATTTTGTGAGATATCTCCCGCCATTACGGCTTCAAAGCCCAAATTCATCGAAGCAAAGTCGCCTGCTTTTCCATGCAGATATACACCAAAAACAGCAGCAATTTCAGGATTATAGCCCTGGGCAAGCAATCCGGTAATCACACCGGAAAGTACATCTCCACTTCCCGCAGTTGCCATTCCGGGGTTTCCTGTGGAGTTTATATATAATTTTTCTCCCGCCACGGTAATGCTGTGGGCACCTTTTATGACGAGAATGACTTTGTATTTTTCCGAGAACGCTTTTGCCTTTTTCAGTTTATCAAAGTCGTCTTTCCATTTTCCTAACAACCGTTCAAGTTCCTTTGGATGGGGTGTCAAAATGGAATTAGGCGGAATAAATTTCAACAACGGTGTATTTTCGGAGAGTATATTCAGTCCGTCGGCATCGATAAGCATCGGTTGTGTTGTAGATTTCAGAATTTTTTCAAATGCTTTCACGGTGTCAGGGTGATTTCCTACACCTATTCCAAAACAAATACTTTCAGGAACAAAGTCGATATTGGTTTCCGCCAAATGAGAATGTTCTTCGGACGTTATGGCCATGGCTTCAGGAATAGCAGTTTGGAAAATTTCATAACCACATTTGGGAATGACGGCAGTAACTTTACCGCAACCCGCTCGGAATGCAGCATTGGATGTCATAACTACACTTCCCATTTTTCCATAAGAACCCCCAAATATCAACACATGCCCAAAAGTTCCTTTGTGGGCAAATTTGTGTCGTCCTCGATAAAACTGACGCACTTCATTTTTAGTAATAAGCCAGGCTTC
>CAYPGZ010000015.1:22324-31308 GCA_964410335.1 uncultured Flavobacteriaceae bacterium
AGCAACTTCGCAACCCAACCCTCGGGTGCACGATTCAAGCCAATACCAAATATTGCGTCAATAACTAATTCGTTTTTATTAATTTTCGGGAAATCATTTTCGGATTTGATTTGTGTCGGAAATTTTTTGTAGACATCCATAAACCGTTCATAGTTTTCCAAAAAATTTGGAGAACGTTTTGTACTGCAATTCACAATAAAAGTCTCCACTGAATATCCATGCTCCAAAAGTTTTCGTGCAATGACCAATCCGTCTCCGCCATTATTTCCTATTCCACAAAAAATCTTGATATCGGGATTTTTTCCTTCCAACAATTTTTGAATTTCGGCAAAGGCACGACCGGCTGCCCTTTCCATTAATTCCAAGGAAGTAATTTCCTGACTTTTTAAGCTTGCTTTATCAGCTTCTTTGAGTTGTTTTGCAGAAAAAATTTTCATTATGGTGTTTTTGAAGAAAGTAAAGATAACTATTTTTTCACTCTTGATTTTTTAGGTTAGTTTTGCGCTCAAATATTTAAGAATGAAAAATACCGCTTTAATCGAAACCCATAAAAAATTGGGTGCTAAAATCGTTCCTTATGCAGGATATAATATGCCGGTTTCTTACGAGGGCGTAAATATAGAACATCGCACTGTGCGCGAAAACCTTGGAGTTTTTGATGTTTCCCATATGGGAGAGTTTCTGGTTTCCGGACCAAATGCCTTGGAGCTTATTCAAAAAATCTGCTCGAATGATGCCTCAAAATTAAAGGACGGGCAAGCCCAATATGCCTATATGCCCGGTGCTGATGGCGGAATTGTAGATGATTTGATTATCTATAGATTGAATACTGAAAAATATCTTCTTGTGGTAAATGCTTCCAATATCGACAAAGATTGGAACTGGATTTCACAGCATAACAGTATGGGTGCAGACCTTCGTGATCTTTCGGACGAAATGTCGCTTTTGGCAATTCAAGGCCCGAAAGCAATTGAGGCAATGCAATCTTTAACTGAAGTCGATCTTTCGGCTATAAAATTTTACCATTTTGAAATCGGAGAATTTGCCGGAGTGGAAAATGTAATTATTTCTGCCACAGGATATACCGGCAGCGGTGGTTTTGAATTGTATTGCAAAAATCACCAAGTCGAACAAATCTGGAAGAAGGTTTTTGAAGCAGGTGCAGAATATGGAATAAAACCAATTGGACTGGCAGCCCGTGATACACTCCGTTTGGAAATGGGGTTTTGCCTTTACGGAAATGATATCGATAAAACCACTTCTCCCATCGAAGCCGGATTGGGGTGGATTACTAAATTCAATAAAGAATTTATCAATTCGGAAGCACTTAAAAAAGAAAAAGAAGAAGGTCCGAAAAGGAAATTAATCGGATTTGAACTTACCGAAAAAGGAATTCCACGTCAAGGTTATGAAATCACAAAGGATGGAAAAACCATCGGCAAAGTGACTTCCGGCACCATGTCTCCTTCTCTGGGGAAACCTATTGGAATGGGCTATGTCGAAACTTCATACAGCACTCCCGGAACCGAAATTTCCATTCAAATCAGGAATAAACCTGTGGCAGGAGTCATCGTAAAAACTCCATTTTATAAAAAATAGAATGAAGTACGGAAGACTAGTGATTTGATGAGAGGCATAAACTTCTTATCTCTAATTCCCTATCGGGTAATTCTTCGTGTTTTGACACGTTTAGACAGAAGAAGAGTTGCAAAAAAATAGAATCATCCGAAAGTCAAAGAAAATATTAATTCTCGGCGCGAGCGGTTTTTTGGGCAATAATTTGTACAAAGAACTGCAACCTTATTTTGAGGTACACGGCACCTATTTCAACAAAACAAAACCCTTTGCAGGGAACAATTGCTTCCACCATTGGGATCTTGAAACCGAACCTCCTTCTCTCCTACTCGAGTTGTTAAAACCTGACATCATTATCTCGGCGCTTCGCGGAAATTTTGAAGCACAAATTAATGCGCATTCGGATATTGCAAAATATGTTCTGCAGCATAACTGCAAACTGATTTTTCTGTCTTCTTCTAATGTATTTGATGCTTTCACCAATTTTCCTTCCTATGAGCACGACAAAACGCTTTCCGAAAGCATTTATGGAAGGTTCAAGATAAAAATCGAAAATATGCTGATGAGGCTTCCGGAAAAAAACTACATCATTGCACGGTTGCCCATGGTGTTTGGAAAGAAATCGCCCAGAATTAAGGAGATCAAAGAACTCGTCAAACTTCGGGAACCCATTGAAGTTTTTCCTAATGTGGTGATGAATGCCACTTCTCATGAAAAACTCACCCAACAAATCCATTTTCTCATCAATCAGGATATGGAGGGTATTTTTCATTTAGGCAGCAATGATTTGATACATCACCATGAATTGATTGAGGATTTTTGCGAGGAACTACAGTTGGAAAATCCGATTTATAAACGAGTTTACAGCTCCAATGAAGATCGATTTTTGGCGGTATTACCCAAAGACAATATTTTGCCCAAGAATCTTCAAATAAACATAAAAAATATTGTTAAAAGCTCTTCCTTGATGTTTTGATAACGCATTTTGAAGGAGAAATCACCGTTAAACCTCGGGGTAATCCTTATCTTTGCAATCCATCAAAAACAAACCTTTTATCGTTATGACTAAAATTAAAGTTGCCAATCCGGTCGTGGAACTGGACGGGGATGAAATGACCCGAATCATTTGGAAATTTATCAAAGAACAATTGATCCTTCCCTACTTGGATGTGGACATCAAATACTACGATTTGGGAATTGAATCCCGGGATAAAACAAATGATCAAATCACAGTTGAGGCCGCAGAAGCCATTAAAAAATACAATGTAGGAATCAAGTGTGCCACGATTACTCCCGATGAAGCCCGGGTTGAGGAATTTGGATTGAAAAAAATGTGGGTTTCTCCAAACGGAACCATTCGAAATATTTTGGGAGGAACCGTTTTTCGCGAGCCTATCATCATGAAAAATGTTCCTCGCTATGTTCAAGGTTGGACAAAACCCATTTGCATAGGTCGTCATGCTTTCGGGGATCAGTATAAAGCTACAAACATTGTCACTAAAGGTCCCGGAAAACTGACTATGACTTTTACTCCCGAAAATGGGGAACCTCAGGAATATGAGGTTTATAATTTTAAAGGTGATGGTGTTGCGATGACGATGTATAATATCGATGAATCCATTTATGGTTTTGCCAGATCATGTATGAATCAAGCCATCAAAAAGGAATGGCCGCTTTATATGTCTACTAAAAATACCATCTTGAAAAAATACGATGGACGATTCAAAGATATTTTTGAAGAAGTATATCAAAACGAATTCAAAGAAAAGTTTGAAGAACTGGGCATCACCTACGAGCACCGTTTGATTGACGACATGGTGGCCGCAGCCATGAAATGGAACGGTGGTTTTGTTTGGGCTTGTAAAAACTACGATGGCGATGTACAGAGTGACACCGTGGCTCAAGGTTTTGGATCCTTAGGATTGATGACCTCCACTTTGGTTACTCCTGATGGGAAAACCCTGGAAGCCGAAGCTGCTCACGGAACAGTAACGCGCCACTATCGTCAACACCAACAAGGAAAAGAAACTTCCACCAATCCTATTGCTTCTATCTTTGCGTGGACACGTGGGTTAGAACATCGAGGAAAACTCGATCAAAACCAAGAATTAATCCAATTCTGTAAGGATTTGGAGCAGGTTTGTATTGAAACTGTGGAGAGTGGAAAAATGACTAAGGATTTAGCCTTGCTTATTCACAAAGATAAAATGACCAAAAATGATTATCTGACCACACAAGCCTTTTTGGATGCTTTGAAGGAAAACCTCGAAGCAAAAAGGAAATAAGAAGATTTTCTTCTGAAGAAAGAAAGGCACAAAGATCGCGGACTTTGTGCCTTCTTTTTTTATCATAAAATGATGATAGAAAACCCGCTCTCCAAAGGGTTTAATTTCTTTAATAAACTGGAAATCAAACTTTCACCATATTCCACATAATATTCACTGAAATTATCCAATCGCTCTTGGAGACTATGCTTCGGGAACAGTTGATTTTGTATTTCTTCTAATCGCTCCAATTCATTTTTAAGTTTGCGTTTTTGCGCTTTTAACAAGCGTTTCTCGAGGTTTTCCAGACCCTTAAGCTGCTTTTTTTCTTGAGCAGCCACTGCTCCAAAAAAAGATTTATCTGTTTTTTCGGCCAGTTTGTATAAATCCTCGAATTGTTTTTGGAGATGTTCCTTTTGAGGTGAAAAATCGATCCGGGTTTTGGAGATTTTTTTAGTATGTCGAACCATCAATTCCGATTGTTTTAAAAACAAATCAGTAATCGGAACATCTAATTTCTTTAACTTTTTCGCTTGTTTTTCAGATACTAACAAAGCTGAATTTCGAAGCAATAAAACAGGAAACGGAATTTTTTCCGCTTCAAAATAATTTTTCAACTCCAACCAATAAGCGATTTCAGCTCCACCTCCTATATAACATAAATTAGGAAGGATACATTCCTGATACAAGGGTCGCATCAAAGCATTAGGCGAAAAACGCTCCGGCTCATTCTCAACCAAATCCAGCATTTCCTTTTCCGAAAATTTAAGTTGAGTGTCCTTAATATAATAAGTATCCTTTTCCTTAACTATCCGCTTGCGGGAATTCTTATCCAAATAAAACAAGTTGATTTCTCGGGGATTTACTTGAATTTTATAGCCCGAATCTTCCAAAGCAGAAAGACTTGCCTTGCTATTTTTCAAAACCGATTGATGCAACAATTCATTTTTGATGTGAAAAACAAAAAGTTCCTTTAACTCCTTACGATGCGCATCTATGCAAATCAGGCCGTATTTCCCAAACAGCTTATCAGCTATATAAAACGTGGCATCAGTTAGGTTTTTTTGTTCTAAATATGCTTTTTGAAAAAGATCTTTCAAAAACTGAGCATTATCTGAATCGTCGAGTAACCCGGAAAAGCTTTCAAAAAGCTTTTGTGTATTTTTTAGTGGAATATCTCCCACAGCACCACCGGATTGCGCTTCCCACTGTAGTTTATTTCCTTTAAAATTAAAATAGTTGATTTCTGCAAAATCATGGTCTTCATTGGCCATCCAATAAACCGGCACAAAGTTGTTTTGGGGAAATTGTTTTTTCAACTCTTTTGCCAGATTAATCGCAGATATGATTTTATATAAAAAATAAAGTGGGCCGGTAAATAAGTTTAATTGATGACCGGTGGTAACGGTGAACGTATTCTTATCAGCAAGCAATTTAATGTTCTCCTGCGTTTCGGGTGTATCCTCAACCTTTTCATATTGTTTTTTCAGCGCCCGAATCAAAGTCTTTCGCGATTCCTCAGAATAAGCTTCAGACTTTTCCTGAATCTGATTTTTAAAACCCTCCTTATCAGGGAAATTATTATATAAATCGCCTAAACTCTCTTTTTTATCGAGGTAATCACAAACCAAATCAGAAAAATAGCCTGTTTTGCGGTACGAAATACATGCTGGTTCTACCATATTCGAAGAGAAGTTTTTAGATAGGCAAATTTAAGCAAACTATACGGTTTGAGAAGTGGGATTGGTAAATTCCGGATATTCGTCTCCCTATAAAATTGTAATGGATCATTTATATATTTAAAGAAAAAAACAGCAGGATATTTTTTCATTTCTCTATTTGTCAATCCAAAAAGAATAATTAATTTTGCAGCCGTTTCCTTATCAACCTCTGGCGAAAATCGTGAATGTTGTTTTGGACTTATCCTAAACCCATATATCATGGAATCTTTAGTAAAATTCGTACAAGACGAATTCATCGAAAAAAAGGATTTCCCCGAATTTTCGGCCGGGGACACCATCACTGTTTATTATGAAATTAAGGAAGGCAGCAAAAGCCGTACTCAGTTTTTTAAAGGGGTGGTCATTCAAGTAAAAGGCATTGGTGCTTCAAAAACCTTTACCATTCGCAAAATGAGTGGAACAATTGGTGTAGAGCGTATTTTCCCCATCAATTTGCCTGCTTTGCAAAAGATTGAAGTAAATAAACGCGGAAAAGTACGTCGTTCACGCATTTATTACTTCCGAAATCTTACCGGAAAAAGTGCCCGAATTAAAGAACGCCGCACCACATAATGAATATTTCTTTGTGAATAACTGCATAAACCCTCTTTATTTTCCAAAGAGGGTTTTTATTTCTTACCCGTTATTACTTTGTTTTCTAACATTCTTATGGTTATCAACAACTTGTTGATAACTTAAGTTCATAATCCGTGGAAAAATAAAAACCCGGATTTTCTTGCATCTACTCATTTCTTGACTTACTTTTATATCGTTGAATCGGTAGCGGCAAAAATGACACAAGGATTTTTTGCTCAAATTCGTTCAAAATAGATATGAAGAAATTCATTTATTTTAAACAAATTTGAACGATTCAACCCGCAGAAGTCCCGGATTGCGTTCCGTTTTTTATTGAGATATATAAAAAAGGTTTTGTGGAAGGATTTATGTTCGGCGAAAGCGCGAACAAAGGTTTTCGAAGTAATTTCGGAACAGTTCCTTCTCAAAAAGTAAATACCGGAATTGCGTTTTTTGTTTCTTGAAATATCAAGATCAAAATTTGCAAAACAACTGTTCTTTCGATTTTTCGATTGAATTGAAACCGGATTAACGGTTCAGTAGTTTTGCAAAGCAATTTAATGAAGGTCTTTTCTATGCTGTGTATGCTTCGTGCAGAAACACATGGATTTCAAAAACGGTGTTCCATTGGCAAAAAGCCCGATGGATGCGGTTGGAAGAAATTCCCTCCACTCCGTTTAATGAAAACAGCCTTCAAAAGCTTTTGTGGAATAGAACAGTTGTTTGTTTCATCTTAATGAGACAAACCAAATTGAAGCAATTCAATTTAGACTGTTCTTAAAAGGAAGCCATTCTTTCATTCGTGAAAGGATGGCTTTCGCTTTATATAGAAAGCGGTTTAAAATTTCTTTATTTATTACAAAATAGGAAACCACAAATACTTCAATCTTTCATCCTATTTTTTTAATTTTACGCCACAAAATTCAGTTATGGTTTACCTCATAGCTTCAATAATTTAAACACATGGGAAGGGCATTCGAATTTAGAAAAGAGCGTAAAATGAAACGCTGGTCGGCTATGGCCAAAGCGTTTACACGAATTGGAAAAGAAATCGCCATGGCGGCACGGGAAGGTGGACCCGATCCGGAAACAAATGCACGGTTGCGGGCAGCAATTCAAAACGCCAAAAGCGAGAATATGCCCAAGGAAAATATCGAAAGAGCCATAAAACGGGCTACAGATAAAAGCCAGGGCGATTATAAAACAGTGATTTTTGAAGGATATGCTCCACATGGAATTGCTGTGTTAATCGAAACGGCAACTGACAATAACAACCGTACGGTGGCTAATATCCGTGCTCATTTCAATAAATACAACGGAAATTTAGGCACATCCGGTTCTGTGGAATTTATGTTCGACCATACTTGTCATTTCCGAATTTCCCCTGAGGGTCTTGATTTGGAGGAACTGGAACTCGAACTCATCGATTTTGGTACTGAAGAGGTTTTTGAAGAAGAAGACGCCATCGTGATTTATGCTCCGTTTGAAAGTTTTGGCACACTTCAGAAAGAATTGGAAAGTCGAGACATAGAAATCTTGTCTTCAGGTTTTGAACGAATTCCACAAACCACAAAAAAACTGACTCCCGAAGAAGAAGCCGATGTAGAAAAACTACTTGAAAAACTCGAGGAAGATGAAGATGTGCAGAATGTTTATCACACCATGGCAGCAAGCGAAAAAGATAAGTAATAATAATACCTTCCCCATAAAGAAAAAACCCCTAAGCCGAAACTTGGGGGTTTTTCTTTTCTTTAATAAAAAAAAACGTGCTCAATTAGAGGTTTCCAAAGATGGAATGCAAGAGTCGTTTTTTGTCGTTAAGGCTTTCTTCAAGCGAAATCATGGTTTCGGTTCTGGTCACGCCTTCGATATCGTCCAATTGGAAAATGATGTCTTTAGCATGATCGGTGTCGCGTGCACGGATTTTACAGAAAATATTGAATTTTCCGGTAGTTACGTGAGCCACCGTCACGAAAGGAATTTCATTGATTCGCTCCATGACAAATTTTGTCTGAGAAGTTTTTTCAAGAAAAATACCAATGTAGGCGATAAAACCATAACCCAATTTTTCATAATCCACCGCCAAAGAAGCACCGGTGATAATCCCTTCTTTTTCCATTTTCTTTACACGAACGTGGATAGTTCCGGCAGATACATCCAGTTTTTTGGCGATATCTGTAAAAGGAGTTCGCGAATTTTCGATCAATACGTCCAAAATACTATGGTCGATATCGTCTAATCTAAATTTTGCCATCTTTTTTATAGTTAAGGGGTTTGTAATAACCGCAAAAATAAAACATTTAACTTAGATAATACTAATCAAAATTTAAGATTTTGACAATTTTAACAAAACTACGTTTCCATTTAACGTTATATAATCAGCTTTGGTGTCGATATTTGGCATAAAAGGAATTGTCAAAGGCTTATTTTTATCATTTTCTTTTATTTCACGGTGACCAAAAAATGAAGAAAGATCTCCAATTTCCTTCACTATTGGATTGAATTCCAATTTATTACGATTTAGTTTTTCTTCATATTGAATTCCCAGATCGAAGAGCTGATCGTCATGGGCCACATTTCTGACAATAATATCATAAAACAACTTTTTATTTTCCGGGATTTTAAAATATTCTTCGAAATCAACCGACAAATACTTTTTTTCACAAATATCAAGTAAAGTTTTGGCTAAGGAAAGAAACACAAATCGCCTTGTTTCTTCTCTTTGATAATCCCCCGGAAAATGACCTGCCTCAAAAAGTATAGTAGGAACGTTATTGGCCTGAAATTTATCGCCTACACAATTTAGATTAAAAGCATCATCATATCGACCAATTTTCCCCGGAATATA
>CAYPGZ010000016.1:0-5585 GCA_964410335.1 uncultured Flavobacteriaceae bacterium
GGGTACTTCTGGGAACATTTTTGCTTTTGTTTTCCGGGGTTTTTGCTGTTTTTTATTTTAACTCAGCTTTTGAACAAATTCATCTGCAGCGGCTGGAACAATTCAGTGGTCGGATCATGATTTATATCGGTTTTGCACTGCTTGTGGGCAATGTTGCTTTTTTGCTCTACACGGCTTACCTGTATTTTCGCTACCAAAAAATCGATTCGGTTTCGGATGACGAATTGCCTACTTGCACCGTAATTGTTCCTGCCTACAACGAAGGGAAACTTGTGTATGAAACCTTGACCAGTCTGGCTGCCAGTGATTATCCGACAGAAAAATTGCAAATTATTTCTATCGACGACGGAAGTCGGGATGACACCTGGAATTGGATGAAAAAAGCAAAATTTGAACTCGGCGATAAAGTAGATATTTTTCAACAACCCGAAAACCGGGGAAAAAGACATGCACTTTACCGGGGTTTTCATTTGGCAACCGGAGAAGTTTTTGTAACCGTGGACAGTGATTCCGTGGTGAAAAAAGACACCCTTCGAAACATGACCAGCCCTTTTGTTATAGATAAGGAATGTGGAGCCGTGGCGGGAAATGTCCGTGTGCTGAACCGTAAAGAAGCTTTGATTCCACGGATGTTGAACGTAAGTTTTGCTTTTAGTTTTGAATTTGTCCGTTCGGCACAAAGTTCACTCGGCTCGGTACTTTGTACGCCCGGCGCCTTGTCTGCATACCGCAGAGATGCTGTCATGAATTGCCTTTCCGACTGGATAAATCAAACTTTTATGGGGCAACCTTCCACCATCGGGGAAGATCGCGCGATGACCAATATGATTCTGAAACAAGGTTTTAAAGTCTTATTTCAGCGCAATGCTCTGGTCTTTACAAATATTCCGGAACGCTATAAAAACTTGTATAAAATGTTTGTCCGCTGGGAACGAAGCAACGTGCGCGAGAATATCGCGATGAGCAAATTTGCATTTGGAAATTTCCGAAAAGGAAATAAAATGGGCACGCGATTATTATTGATCAACCAATGGATGAAAATTTTATTGGCTTTTCCTCTACTCCTGTCTATGCTGTATTTTGCTTGCTTTTATCCTTTGCTATTTTTCAGTTCAACTCTGGTAGGAATTCTGGTATTCTCAAGTGTTCAGGCGATATTTTATGCGAAAAAACACGACATATCGGATTCTTTTTGGGCTTATCCTTACAGTATTTTCTACGCCTTTTCCCTGTTTTGGATTACTCCGTATGCCATCATTACAGCAAAAAAAAGCGGTTGGCTGACGCGGGAGTTGCCCACCGAAGAGAATAGACAAACATCCCCTGAAATGCTCCGAAAAGCAGCTTGACAAAATTAAAATCTTACTTGCTACCCCTCAATTTTAAACCCGGATAAAAAAATCCGGGTTATTTTTTTATTTTATTTTTCTTTTATCGTAATATTGCAATATTAAAATATTATGATATGGGAGCTACAAAAACAGCGCATTTTTCTACTGCCCAAAATGAAATGGCCATTCTTGCAAAAGCCTTGGGACATCCTGCAAGAATTGCAATTATTGATTATCTCACAAAAGTGGACTCTTGCATTTGTGGCGATATTGTGGATGAGTTGCCCTTGGCACAACCAACGGTTTCGCGACACTTAAAAGAGTTGAAAAACGCAGGGCTAATCAAAGGAAATATTGAAGGAACTTCCATTTGTTATTGTATTGACGAAGAATCAATCATAAGACTGCAAAACTATTTCGCCGATATTTCACAAAGCCTTACCGAGAAAAAAAATAATTGTTGTTAAAAATCAAATATTATGACACTATCAGAAATTAAAAACATATTGCCCACAATGAATAAAGTGACATTTAAATTGGAAAATGGAGAAAAGATTCCTGACCATTTTCACATTACCGAAATTGGATTAGTCAGCAAAAACTTTATAGATTGTGGGGGAAAAATCCGTACGGAAAGCCTTATAAATTTTCAACTTTGGAATGCCAACGATCTTGAACACAGGCTTAAACCCTCAAAGTTATTAAATATCATCAAACTTTCAGAACGGAAATTGGAGATAGAAGATTTGGAAGTCGAAGTTGAATATCAAGCCGATACCATCGGGAAATACGGTTTGAAGTTTGAAAACAACAACTTCATCCTGACCAACAAAAAAACCGACTGTTTGGCAAAAGACAACTGCGGCATTCCTAAAGAGCAAATACCATTCAACAAACCTTGCAGCGCCGAAAACAGTGATTGTTGTTAAATCAAACCGAATGACCACCAAAAAATTCATCACCAAATACAAAAGGCCCATCATCATCACGGTCTCCATCACTGTTTTGCAACTCATTTTCGGGTTCGATCCAAAATTTTGCATCATCAACCTTATTTGGCTCATGGTTTAAAACCCTAAAAAACACAAATCGTGAAGAAGAAAATCTTAATCCTATGCACCGGAAACAGTTGCCGTAGCCAAATGGCAGAAGCCTATTTGCGGCTTTTTGCCAATGGGAAGGCCGAAATTTACAGTGCCGGCGTAGAAATCCACGGAGTGAACCCAAGGGCCATTGCCACAATGAAAGAGGATGGCATCGACATTTCGAACCACACTTCAAACCATATCGACGAATATGCCAATATTGATTTTGATATCGTCATTAGCGTTTGCGACAATGCAAAAGAACGCTGCCCTTTCTTTCCCACCAAGGCTAAAAAATTTCATCAAAATTTTTCTGACCCAGCAAAAATAGAAGGGAAAGACGAAGAGATCAAAAAACATTTCGGGGAAATCAGGCGTCAAATCAAGAACTATTGCAAACAGTTTGTGAAGGATAATTTATAGCTGACAAAGATTAGCGGATTTATAATAACTTTGCGTTAACCAAAACCCTGCGCAAAACCTCTGACCTATACCTTCAACGGGATTTCCCAAAAAACAACCCTCCGATGGAATCCGACACCCTGAAACGTTTTGACCGCTTGGTGGCCATCCTCATCCAGTTGCAATCCAAAAAAACCGTGAAGGCACAAGAACTCGCCGAACGCTTTCAGGTGAGTTTGCGCACCATTTATCGCGACATCCGAAGTTTGGAAGTTGCGGGAGTACCGATTTACGGTGAAGCAGGAATAGGCTATTCCTTGGTCGACGGTTACCGTTTGCCTCCCGTCATGTTCACGCGCGACGAGGCGGGGAGTTTCGTGGCGGCCGAAAAGCTCATGCAGGGCTTCACCGATAAAAACTTAGGCGCTCATTTTCAGTCGGCCATGTTCAAAATCAAATCCGTTTTGCACGGACCGGAAAAAAACTGGGTCGAATCCCTGGATTCACAGATTTCCATCCATTCCGCCGAAAAATCCTTCAACGAAAAAACCCCAAATGCCCTGGATATTTTCTTTGAAAGCCTGGCCGAAAAAAAACGGGTGGTGTTGGATTATCAATCACTGACACAGGAAAAGCCGGTCTCCCGGGAAATAGAACCCGTGGGTCTTTTTCACGAAAACCGCTTTTGGTACATTTTGGGCTATTGCCATCTACGAAAGGATTACCGTCAATTCCGCCTGGATAGGATTCACGGAATTGAACGCACGGAAAAAGCTTTTGCATTGGAACACGGAACCGTGGACGACCACCGCCAAAAAGACGACACCCGGGAAAAACAAGAAGTGCGGATATTTGTGAACAAAAAAGTTGCGCCTCACCTGAAATACGAGCGGGATTATTTTGGTTTTGTCTCCGAAACCGAAAAAGGCAAAGAAGTGGAAATGCGTTTTATGGTCCCCGAAAACGACCAAGGTTTTCCACGTTGGTTTTTGATGTTCGCCGACCATGCCCAAATCCTCGAACCGGAATCGATGAAAAAGCAGGTCGAAAAAATCCTTCACAAAGCGGTCAAAAAGCTAAAGGCATAGAAAACCCTTTCAAGGTCCGAAAACCTGAAAGGGTTAATCCGTGTAATCTGCTCAAATCTTTGCAATCCGCTTAATCCGCGAAAGCCGTGCTCTCCCTATCCCAGAACATCGGCGGCTCAATCCCCAGCGAACGCAGATAGACAAAACCTTGCCCACGATGGTGGATTTCGTTATCGATAAAATAGAACAAAGTCGAAGTTACCGTGCCGTCGTATTGCCCAAACGCCTTGATTTTCTCCTGAAAACGCGATTTTGGAATTTCCTGCCAAAAAGTGTTGATGACATCTGTGGTTTCGTCCCAAAGCCGCAAAATGACCTCTTTTTTGTTGCCATGGTCAAATTCTTCGTTCAATTCCGCTTGTTTTCCCGTGGCAATTTCGCGGATTCCCGGCCCGGCAATGCCCAGCAATTCCATGCACATTTCGGCAAAAGTGCGCATCCCGCCAATCCGGTGCTCAAAAAATTCCTTTTCGGGAAAGGCTTCTATGGTTTTTCGGGTCAACGCGCGGTGGCCTTGCCAGTGGAGCAACAACTCATCAGGGGTTACGACTTCGTTTTGTACTGCGTTTTTTGTTTCCGTGGTGTTCATGTTTGAAAAATTTTGGGTTAATGATTATTGAACACCACAAAACTACGGGCGGGTTGTGACAGCCCTATGTCAACAGGAAAAAATAAGTTTGAAAAAATACCGGCTTTTATTCTACAAGAGTTCGTACACTCTATTGCCAATCATCAATTTTTTGATTTTTTCATATTTTGGATATGGTGGCCAAAACTCCACAATATAGGCCTTGGATTTCCCTGCTTTTAGTTTGAACTGGAGTTTTTCCGTATTGAAAGTCAATTTCATAGCCTGCATAGCTTGTTTCGGCGTGTATTCATCTCCCGCGGCATCAATCAACTTGAATTTTTCGAAATCAATGGTTTTATCTTCATCGGAATTGTTCCTTATTTTGAAAACAACTGCCTTAAAATGTTTGCCCTTCTTGGCTAAATAAACGACTTGGTTGTTGCCGCTGCCGGTTGTGCTCGATTTACTTTTGTAAACAAATTTAACCCTGAACTCTAAATTTTCGCCAAGCGGATAATAAGTTTTGCTGAATTGAGCAACGCACGAAAATTGAAACACTACAAAAATTGCAAAAAACAATAGTTGTTTTTTTTTCATAATCTTTGGATTTATGTTCGAAATGGAGTGCAATATAGCCATTTCAATTAAAAATTTCTTTACGGGATTGAGCCTGGAGAAGTTATAATTTCTTTTTAATCCACTATAAATTTATAGAATAGAAAAACGGATTACCATAAATACTTATTATTTAAATTTGAAAATCCATTAAAAACAAAATCATGATAAAGAAATTAGCCACTACTAATCACAAAAATGAGAATGTAGATAGAGCTTTATTAATCGCACGCATCGGGATTTCTTCTTTGATGTTGTTTCACGGCATACCGAAACTGATGAAACTTTTTGGGGAAGGGGAAATCCAGTTTGCCGACCCAATCGGCATTGGCGTTGAACTTTCTTTTATGTTAGTAGTCTTCGCTGAATTTTTCTGTTCCCTATTGATATTCTTCGGATTTGCCACACGTCTTGCTGTCATTCCCTTGATTATCACTATGCTGACTGCTGTTTTCATCTATCATAGTAATGATGGTTTTGGAGCACAGGAAGT
>CAYPGZ010000016.1:5685-21272 GCA_964410335.1 uncultured Flavobacteriaceae bacterium
TAGGACAAATTTCCAAAGTATTCACAATTTACAAATTATTCCAAATCCCTATCTTTGCCCTCCATAATTTGACCCAAATCCGCCTAATCAGCATTTTCCATGAAAATATCTTACAACTGGCTTAAACAATTCATACATATCGATTGGCCTGCCGAAAAAACCGGGGAAATTCTCACTGATCTTGGTTTGGAAGTGGAAGGAATCGAGAAATTTGAATCCGTGAAAGGCGGTTTAAAAGGAGTTGTAGTAGGGGAAGTACTTTCCTGTGATGCTCATCCCAACGCAGATCGCTTAAAACTAACCCAAGTTGATATTGGAGCAGGAGAAGTCTTGCAAATCGTGTGTGGCGCGCCCAACGTAGCCAAAGGTCAAAAAGTAGCCGTGGCATGTATCGGCAGTGTCTTGTATAATGATAAAGGGGAATCCCTGAAAATCAAAAAAGGAAAAATACGCGGAGAAGAAAGTCACGGCATGATTTGCGCCGAAGACGAACTGGGCTTAGGAAAAAGTCATGAAGGGATTATGGTGCTGGATCCGGATCTCAAACCGGGCATTCCCCTGAGTGAGGTTTTTGAGGTAGAAAATGATTTTGTTTTTGAAATAGGACTCACCCCAAACCGTGCCGATGCTATGAGCCATTGGGGCGTTGCCCGGGATCTGAGAGCATATATTTCCGGTCGTCAAACCCCTGCTTCAGAAACTAAAAAAAACGGCTCTCTGGTTACGCCTTCTGTCAGCAATTTTCATGTAGAAAACAGAAGTCGCCGAATTGCCATCAAAGTGGAAAACACCAACCTGGCACCGCGTTATTGCGGATTGACGATTTCCGGGGTAAAAGTTTCTGAATCTCCAAATTGGTTGAAAAACCGACTGAAAGCCATAGGAATTGCTCCAAAAAATAATCTCGTGGATGTTACAAACTACGTCATGCACGAGTTAGGACAACCCTTGCACGTTTTTGATGCAGATAAAATACAAGGGAATGAAATTCACGTAAAAACCCTTCCCGGGGGAACCAAATTCACCACATTGGATGAGGTAGAGCGCGAACTTCACGAAGAAGATTTGATGATTTGCGACACCGAAAAACCACTTTGCATTGCAGGTGTTTTTGGAGGCTTAAGCTCCGGAATTACGGAAAATACTACCTCGATTTTTTTGGAAAGTGCTTATTTCAATCCCGTGAGCGTCCGGAAAACTGCAAAACGCCACGGACTGAGCACCGATGCTTCTTTTCGATTTGAACGCGGAATCGATCCCAACATCACCGATTATGCCTTAAAACGGGCTGCGGTTTTGATTCAGGAAATTTCAGGCGGGGATGTCAGCAGTGAGTTGGATGATATCTACCCGAAAAAATTCGAGGATTTTCAGGTTTATCTGAGCTATGATAAAATCAATTCCCTCGTGGGTCAGGAACTGGACAATTCCGAAATAAAATCAATTTTAACTTCTTTGGATATTCGGTTCAACAATGTTACCGAAACCGGAATGGGACTCACTGTTCCTGCTTATCGCGTTGATGTTACCCGCGAAGTGGATGTTATCGAAGAAATTTTAAGGGTTTACGGATATAACAATATCGGTTTCTCAAAAAAACTAAACGCTTCCATTGCTCTTTCTTCTAAATTCGAAGATTATAAATTGCAGAATATCATTGGCAATCAACTGACAGGACAGGGGTTTCATGAAATCATGGCCAACTCGCTTACTGCCGCAAAATATGTGGATTTAAGTGAGGGATTACACTCCGAAAACAACGTCAATATCCTCAATCCTTTGAGTAGAGATTTGGCGGTTATGCGTCAGTCTATGCTTTTTTCCGGTCTGGAAGCCATCGTGCACAACCTGCATCGCCAAAAGGAAAACCTCAAGTTTTTTGAATTTGGAAAAACTTATAGAAAAGAAAACCGCAAATACCTCGAACACAAACATCTGACCCTTCTTCTTACGGGAAATCGATTTGAAAATGCAGGAGAAAATTGGACAAGCCCGTCCGGAAAATCAGATTTTTTCTTTTTGAAAGGAATTGTAACCTCAATTCTGGAACGACTGGGAATTGACGAATTAAGATTTGCCGGAATTGATACCGATGTGTTTTCCGAAGGCTTATGCATTTATGTCGGAAAAAATAAACTCGTAGAATTCGGAACGGTAAAAAATTCGATTTTGGAGTATTTTGAAATCGAACAAGAAGTTTTGTACGCCGATTTCCTATGGGAAAACCTAGTAGAAATTGCTAAAAAACAATCCGAAAACCTTGGAGTGAAATTCAAACACCTTCCAAAATATCCTTCCATAAGAAGGGATTTTGCGCTTTTATTGGATGAAAACATCACTTTTGAAGAGATATGGGAAATCGGGGTGAAAAACGGAGGCAAAATTCTAAAAAACATTTTCCTTTTTGATGTATATCAAGGAAAGAATTTGCCCGCCGGAAAGAAAAGCTATGCTGTGGGCTTCGTCTTCCAGGACGAAAACAAAACCTTGACCGACAAGCAAGTGGATAAAATCATGCTCCGGCTTCAGAAGGAATTTGAAGAAAAGTTGGGGGCTTCGTTGCGTTAGTTTTTGTCGATAAACTTGTTGAATTTAATTGGATTTTTACTTTTATGCTGTGAAAAATCTTCCCAAAGGTCACAAAAAACTGCTCCATGCTTGGGCTTTCTATGACTGGGCAAACTCGGTTTACAGCCTTGTGATTTCTTCAGCGGTTTTTCCCATTTTTTACGGCGCGCAAACTCTTGTGAGAGACGAGCAAGGAAAAATCCTTGATGATACTATCCGTTTTCTCGGGTTTGATTTTAATAATGACACGCTTATCAGCTATGTAACCGGCACGGCCTTTATCGTGGTTTCGATTATGAGTCCTTTTTTGGGAGGAATTGCCGATTATGTAGGCAATAAAAAAAACTTCCTGAAATTCTTTTGCTATTTAGGCGGAGCTTCCTGTATCGGATTATTTTGGTTCGACACCGATTTCCTCTGGTTCGGCCTATTGTGCTATTTCTTGGCCTTGATCGGATTCTGGGGCAGTTTAGTTTTTTATAATTCTTATCTGCCCGACATCGCCTATCCCGAACAACAAAATAAAACCAGTGCACAAGGCTATTCCTTGGGTTATATCGGCAGTGTAATTTTGTTGTTGGTGTGTTTGTCTATAATTCTTTTTTATGAAGAAATCGGTTTTGAAAATGTAGATTTCCCGACCCGGCTTTCCTTCATCCTGACCGGCCTTTGGTGGATCGGATTTAGCCAATACACCTATTATTATTTACCCAAAGGAAACAAAAAACAAAGCCTCACTCAAGATGTGATGCTAAATGGTTTTCGAGAACTCAAAAAAATCTACGGGAAAATCAAAAGCCATATTTTGCTCAGACGTTATTTATCTGCTTTTTTTGTGTACAGTATGGCCGTGCAAACCATCATGCTGATCGCCACTTATTTCGGAATCGAAGAATTGAATTGGGGCACTCAGGATCCCACCACAGGCTTGATTGTAAGCATACTTTTAATACAACTCGTGGCCATTTTGGGAGCAAACATGACGGCGAGAATTGCCTCAAAAATCGGTAATCTCAAAACGCTGATCTTTATTAACATAATTTGGATAGGCATTTGTGCTTATGCCTTTTTCATCACCCTGCCTATTCAGTTTTATGTGGCCGCCGCTTGTGTAGGTTTGGTTATGGGAGGGATTCAATCTTTATCGCGTTCAACCTATTCGAGAATGCTGCCCGAAAAAGCTGAAGACACCGCCTCTT
This sequence comes from uncultured Flavobacteriaceae bacterium, assembly GCA_964410335.1. Classification (GTDB taxonomy): domain Bacteria; phylum Bacteroidota; class Bacteroidia; order Flavobacteriales; family Flavobacteriaceae; genus DASSWG01. Next base: position 9,453 of record CAYPGZ010000016.1, read on the forward strand.
ATTTTAGTTTTTATGAAGTTTCAGAAAAAATCGGGATTGTCATTGGAATGTTTTCGTATGGTTTTATTGCACAAATAACAGGCAGTATCCGCTATTCAATCCTATTTTTGATTATATTTTTTAGTATCGGTGTGGTGCTTTTGATACGATGTTTGAAAATAAAACGTTTTTATTAAAAGTTTTTCGCCGATTCACGAGGTTATTTTAAGTATTTTTCGCGTGCTTTGCGGCTCGGCCACCCTTATACGAACAAAACAAAAAGTTAAATATTTTTGATTAAGTTTGCGCTTGTCCAAATTCAAAACCCCAATATGATGAACCTATTAAAAAACTTGAAATCCTTGACCCCTCTGGTCGCTATGATTGCTTTTTTTGGCTTTATGGCTTGTGATAATGAACCTGTTGAAGGACAATTTTCCAATACTCCTCCTGTAAATGATCCGGTAGGAGGCGACGAAAAATTCCAGGTTAAGCTCGATTCTGTTTTATTTGTGGGGAAACTTATCACCGCCAATTTAAGTAATGACGGCTTGGAAATTGTAGCTAGAGCTGACACCCAAACCGTTGCCATTCAGATTTTTAATCCTATTGTGGACACTTTTGACCTGGCTAAACAAGAAGCCATCGTAATTTATGATCCCAATAAAAACAAAGAAGATTTGGCCTATGGTTCGAACGATGGAAAGCTCACCATTACCAAAATCGATTCTCTGGCAAAAACCGTTTCCGGAACTTTCTCAGGAAATCTTATGGAATGGATGGGTGGAGCCAAAGACATAAAAATGACCAGTGGAATTTTTGAAAATATCGAATTCACCACCAACCAAGACCCCGATGTGGGTTATGCAACCATAAACGGAGAAGAATTTACCGCCAGTACTTTTCCTTATACTTTTGCCAATAACCAAATCCATTTGATACTCAGCAATGACCTCAATGAACAAATTCAATTGACATTGCCTTTGGATGTGATTCCCGGCACCAAGTCCGTCACTATCCCTCCATCGGATTATTCGGGGGTTTACACAGATTTTGTTAATGGACAAGATGTGAGTTATTATTCTATTTTTGATTCGGGTGAAATTACGGTTACTTCATATCAAAACGGAAGAATTACCGGAAGTTTCTATTTTGATGCGAAAGATTCTAACGGCACTGAAACCGTGAGCATCACCGATGGATTTTTCTCGATTGATATCGATTAAAACAAACCTCACAACCCGGTAAAAAAAGGGGACATAGTCTCCCTATAACATTTCGAGCCTATTTTTTACAATTTATAAATACATGGGAATAAAATTACGGCTAACCATCATGAACTTTCTGGAGTTCTTTATCTGGGGTTCATGGTTGATTTCCATGGGAAGTTATATGGCTCTTTCTCTGGGTTTTAGCGGATTGCAAATCGGAGCAATCTATGCCACCATGGGAATTGCCTCCATGTTTATGCCGGGTTTGTTGGGAATCGTTGCCGACCGCTGGGTAAATGCCGAACGGGTTTTGGGCGCTTGTCATCTCATCGGAGCTGCGGTCATGTTTTTTGCCGCCACCGCTACGGACTATACCACTTTATATGTTTTGATGTTGATCAATGCCTTGGTTTACATGCCGACAATCGCATTGAATAACGCTGTTTCCTACAACCTGTTGCAAGAAAACAAATATGATGTAGTCAAAGCTTTTCCTCCTATTCGCGTTTGGGGAACAGTAGGATTTATTGCAGCCATGTGGGCTGTGGATTTTATGGGATGGACCCGCTCGCATGAACAACTTTATGTTTCTGCCGCAGCAGCCTTAATCCTCGGAATTTATGCTTTTAGCCTTCCTCCCACTCGACCTCAAAACCAGAAAGGAGAGAAAAGCTGGGTTTCTGCCATGGGCTTGAATGCCTTTGTTTTGTTCAAACAACGAAAAATGGCTGTTTTCTTTGTTTTTTCGATGCTTCTTGGAGCAGCCTTGCAAATCACCAACGCATTTGGCGGTCCTTTTTTGAGTAGTTTTAACGACACTCATCCCGATGCTTTTGGAGTACAACACCCCAATTTGTTGCTTTCCATTTCTCAAATTTCTGAAACTTTATTTATTCTGACTATCCCATTTTTTCTCAAAAAATTTGGTATCAAAAAAGTTATGCTTTTCAGCATGTTGGCGTGGGTCTTGCGCTTTGGCCTTTTTGGAATCGGAGATCCTGCCGAAGGATTGGTTTGGTTAATTCTCTCGATGATTGTTTACGGAATGGCTTTCGATTTTTTCAATATTTCCGGTTCGCTTTTTATCGAAAAAGAAGCCAGTTCCAAAATCCGCTCCAGCGCTCAAGGCTTGTTTATGATTATGACCAATGGCCTCGGCGCTTTTTTTGGAGGAATAATAAGCGGCTTGGTGGTGGATTTATTCACCAACAACGGCATTCGAGATTGGCAAAGCATCTGGTTTAGCTTTGCAGGATATGCCTTGGTGCTCGCAATTATCTTCCCATTTGTATTTAAATATAAGCCTTCGAAAGAGCTCGATGTGAAGGAGGTTTAAAACAGCTTTTTTATTTGAAGGTTTCTTTCTAAAAGTTCCTATATCCACAAGAAATGACTAAATTTAAGCCCCATTAAATTCATATCACGTTGGTGATTTTCGGACAAAAAATAATTAAAGCAGTAGTGATTTCCGCAGAATAACTCCCGATGAAACAGTATCTAAACCTTATCAAAGACGTCCTCGAAAAAGGCACCGAAAAATCCGACCGCACAGGCACCGGAACAAAAAGTTTGTTTGGCTATCAAATGCGTTTCGATTTAAGCGAAGGTTTTCCGATGGTGACCACCAAAAAGCTTCACCTTAAATCCATTATCCATGAGTTGTTGTGGTTTTTGAATGGCGACACCAATATTAAATATTTACAAGAAAATGGAGTCCGAATTTGGAACGAATGGGCCGATGAGAATGGAGATTTAGGACCTGTGTATGGGCATCAATGGCGTAACTGGAATAATGAAAATATCGATCAAATCTCCGAAATTATAGAAACCTTAAAAACCAACCCGGATAGCCGTAGAATGTTGGTCTCGGCATGGAATCCAAGTGTAATGCCCGATACTTCGGTGTCTTTCGCCGAAAATGTTTCCAAAGGAAAAGCTGCTCTTCCCCCTTGTCATGCATTTTTTCAGTTTTATGTCGCTGAGGGAAAATTGTCTTGTCAACTTTATCAAAGAAGCGCTGACGTGTTTCTGGGTGTGCCTTTCAATATTGCTTCTTATGCCCTACTCACGATGATGATGGCGCAGGTTTGTGGTTATGAGCCCGGAGATTTTATCCACACTTTTGGTGATGTGCATATCTACAGTAATCATTATGACCAGGTGAAACTTCAGCTCTCCCGAGACCCGCGACCGCTTCCCTTGATGAGGATAAATGCCGAGGTGAAAGATATTTTCAGTTTTAAATATGAGGATTTTAAACTGGAAAATTATAATCCTCATCCTTCCATCAAAGGAAAAGTAGCCGTCTAAAAAAATGGGCAATATCATAAACTCCCGAGCGGTTTTCATATAAACGGCTTAACAAATTTTTCTTAAGCATCTCCTTCGTTTTGCGTATTTTTGTATAAATAGAACAACGTAAAGCAACCATGCTCAAACAGCAGTTAAATCTCAAACTTTCACAAAAGCTCTCGCCTCAACAAATTCAGTTGATGAAGCTTATCCAGCTTCCTACACTTGCTTTTGAGCAACGGATGAAGCAGGAAATCGAGGAAAATCCGGCTTTGGAAAAAGGCAAGGAGGAAAGTGATGAGGCTTACGATGAGTATGATAATCAGAACGATGAAGGCGACAGTGAAATCATTGAGACCGATATTAATGTGGATGAATATTTGAGTGATGACGAAATTCCAAGTTACCGCTTAAATGCCAATAATTACAGTGCCGATGATGAGGATAAACAAATTCCGTATGCTTCGGGAACATCCTTCAATCAATATCTGAAAAACCAATTGAGTACATTTCCGTTGGATGACACCGAATGGCAAATCGCCGAATTTTTGGTGGGAAGCGTAGATGAAAGTGGCTATATCCGCCGCAAATTGTCAGACATTGTGGACGATTTGGCTTTCACTCAAAACGTATATACCGACGAAAAAACCGTTGAAAAAGTACTTTCTCTTGTGCAAGATCTCGATCCACCGGGAGTAGGCGCACGTTCTTTGCAAGAATGCTTATTGATACAATTAAAAAGAAAAACACCTGCCGAAAGTGTGCTTTTGGCCATTGACATTCTGGAGAATTCTTTCGAACAATTCAGCAAAAAGCATTATCAAAAACTGCTTGCAAAATTTGATATTTCGGAGGAACAACTGCGGGCGGCAATTGAGGAAATCGAACATTTGAATCCCAAACCGGGCAGTTCTTATTCCGGTGGAAATACGAGAATCGTGGAACATGTTGTTCCCGACTTTACCATCAGGATAAAAGACGGCGAACCCGAATTGAGTTTAAACGGCAGAAATGCTCCTGAACTTCACATTTCGCGCGATTACACCGAAATGTTGAAAGGGTATAAAGAATCCAAAGAGAAAACCAAAGAACAAAAAGATGCCGTAATGTTTATCAAACAAAAACTAGATGCGGCCAAATGGTTTATCGATGCTATCAAACAACGCCAACAGACCCTTTTTGTTACGATGAGTGCCATCATGCAACATCAAAAAGAATATTTTCTTACCGGCGACGAAAGAACTCTCAAGCCCATGATCCTCAAGGATATTGCCGATGAAATCGATATGGATGTTTCTACGGTTTCGCGAGTGGCCAATAGCAAATATGTGGACACTCCTTATGGCACAAAACTCATCAAGGAATTCTTCTCGGAGTCGATGAAAAATACACAAGGTGAAGATGTTTCCACCCGTGAAATTAAGTCTATTTTGAAATCTACTTTGAAAAAAGAAGACAAGCGCAAACCTTATACCGACGACAAGTTGGCGCAAATTCTAAAAGAAAAAGGCTATCCCATTGCGAGAAGAACCGTGGCTAAATACCGAGAACAATTGGATATCCCCGTTGCAAGGTTGAGGAAAGAGATTTAATATTTTCGCCTTTTATAAGAGATAAAAAATCAATCCGATTTTCATGTTGTGTATATCAATCCCGGTATCGGAATTTCTCAACTGTGCATCAAAAACCGGGATAAGGCTGTAATAGAAATAAAAGTTAACCTTACTATTTCCCACAGAAAGACTCGCTCCGGCCTGAAAACGGTTCAATTCATCGAGCTGGTTTTGCACCACCTGATATCCTTTTTGATTAAAATTGGATTTAAAATAATAAATATAGCTCAACCTTGCTCCGGCATAAACTCTCCAGAATTTATATTTTACGGGAGTGGAGGAACGCCAGCGGAATTCAATCGGAAGCTCAACCGATTGGGTAGAAAAACGGTTGGTTTCATAGGCTATTCCTTGCAAATGGGCAAAAACACTTTCCCCTGCCTCATTTTCTCCGATAAAAAGGTTTTGTCCATAAGTGTCAATTGCCCATCCCACCCCCACACCGATGGAAAGATTTCGGCGTTTATTGATGGGCATGTCTCTAATGGCGCCCAGCTGCAATCCACCTGAAAAACCCGATTGCGAAAAACCTTCGGGGGAATTTAAAAACAGGTTGAAATTGATGCCAAAGTAAAACTGATCCTCCCGATATAAGCTATCAATAACAATATCCTCTATTTCTCCATCTTCCACATCATCCTGCGAAAAGCCCACCTGTGCGAGAAAGAGCATTATCAGAAAAACAAAACGGGATTTCATGAATGGAGGTTTTCCACAAAAATAAACAAAAGCCGATGCAGTATTGCATACTTTAGACAAAATTACAGAAATAAAAAACACCTTCATGATGAAGGTGTTTTGGATTAAATCAAACAAAAAAAGTGTTATCGCATATTTTGCAAAGACTCTCCGGTTCTGGTGGTATAGTTAATCTTAAGTGCTTCAGCCACCCGCAATTCATATTTCACATCGTTTACGATTCCCATATTGGTTTCTTCATCCACTTTCAGGGAAACGGTGAGAAATTGAACCAATTCCGGCCTCATTGCTGCGCGTTCAGCATAAATGAAGTCTTTTATTTCGCTAAGGCTTGCAAATTTATCATTCAATTGGATTCGAGCCTCGGTACCAAAAGTATTTTGATAGCGTGGGCTCGGTTTTCCAATATAGATATAAGAGAGCATTTCCTTTTTCTCAAGTTTCTCCACTTCATCAGCAAAAGGTAAGGTATTTTCCACTAAGAGGTTTGTTTCTCGCAAGGTGGTAGTTACCATAAAAAAGAACAATAGGATAAAGATGATATCAGGCAAGGACGCCGTAGATATAGCGGGTGTATCGCCGGATTTTTTCTTTGTGAATTTAGCCATGTCTTTTTAATTTGTCTTTGTTTCGGCTTCGGATAACTTCATTGGCCACATGTCCTGAATGCGCTTAATGCTTTCTTCTAATGCTTCTTTGTTGCCTCTGAAATTCGGATCGTTAAAATTTTCCTCCATCTCATCAAAAGAAACGCCATACAAGCGTTGAGCCGCTCTGTTTCTCAATTGGTTATAAGCTGCAACCAACTCATTTTGCACAGTGATGTAGGTTCCATAATTGGTTTGCCTGTCACTGGTTACAGAGATTACAGCTTTTTCAGGATTATCGGAAGATTCCGGGTCACGTGCTCCCTGACAATAATCACAGGCTTCAGGCCCGGTTCCACCTCCATTATCCAAAAATGCCACCGCTGCTTCCCTCAAATCTTCAATTTGCATCAATTCATCTTCCACCAAAAGTTCATCGTTCTTGTTGATAATTACAATAAAGATGTTCTTTTTCTTGATGGGGGGTATTTCCACATTGGGTGGCTGGATTTGGGGTAATTTACGATTAATCCCGCTATCCACTTCGATGGTAGTGGTCAACAAAAAGAAAATCAAGAGCAAAAAGGCAATATCTGCCATTGAGCCCGCATTGATTTCCGCTGACGGTCGTCTAGCCATTTTTTTTGATTTATTATCTGTTCGAGATTTTTTTTGCTCCTCCAAACACCATTACGGCGATGGCCAATATAGCAAGGATATAAAACATCCACAATCCGGCACTAATCCAGCGTACTGTATTGGCTGAATAGGTAATCCCATCTCTTACCACAGGTTCCCCGGAAGAAATCAAATAAGAGATTAAAACAATACCCACAAAAGAACCGATTCCAATCAAAGTGGTTTTGATATTGCCGGAAAAAAGACTTTTGATTACAAAGTACACTACCAAAGCAATAGTCAGAATCATGATTATATAGGCAATATATAAAAAGGGACTGACCAAACTACTTTGCATATCAGCAGAAGCTAATAAGTCATCACCGGCAATCCAAATTCGGATTAAAAAATACAATCCGATGACGCCTACAGCTATGGCAAAATATTTAAAAATTTTGTATAACATGGTTTTTTCGGTGTTTAGGCTTGTTTTTTGCTTTTATACTCAACCATCATATCTACCAAAAGGATGGAAGCATTTTCCATATCGTTGACGATACGGTCAATTTTAGCGATGATATAGTTGTAGAAAACTTGAAGTATAATTGCAACAATCAATCCAAATACGGTTGTCAACAAGGCCACTTTAATACCTCCGGCAACCAAAGTGGGGTTCATGTCTCCTGCTGCTTCAATTTTATCGAAAGCAAGAATCATCCCGATTACCGTTCCCAAGAAACCAAGCATGGGTGCCAAGGCAATAAAAAGTGAAATCCAAGAAACATTTTTTTCTAATTGTCCCATTTGCACACCTCCGTAAGCAACAACTGCTTTTTCAGCTGCATCTACGCCTTCGGTTTCTACTCGGGAAAGACCTTGGTAATAGATGGAAGCCACAGGACCTTTTGTGTCTCGGCAAACATCCATTGCTGCTTCCACACCGCCACTGTTTAACGCATCTTCTACGCGCTCAGCCAATCTTCTGGTGTTGGTGGTAGCGAGATTTAGGAAAATAATACGCTCAATAGAAATGGCCAAGCCCAATATCAAACACAAAAGTATAGGTGCCATAAATTGAGGATCTCCCTCGATGAAGCGCTGCTTTAGTTCTTGGTGGAACCCACGGGGCTCATCTTCGACCATCGTTGTGGCTGCTTCGTCTTCAGTATCGGTTACCGGGGGAGTCTGCATGACGTTAGTATCAGCAGTCACGGTATCGGTCGCAGTGGTATCCTGTTCCTGTGCGTTTAAAAGGGTGTTCGCGTTTACCGAAAGGCTCAAGACCATGATGGCAGCGAATGACAAAACCGAAAATAATCTTTTCATTACTTGTTTGATTTAATTAGTTAAAGGTTCAAAGATATAAAAAATATAAAATGTACTTAAAATGTATTTTTTTTGTGGATGGACTTCTCATCCGATAGGGATAAAAATAATCGGTAATTTTTTAATCTGAAAATTTTTTGTATCCCCATAAAAAATTTACCTATGCAGTTTTAAAGAATATCTCAAAATGAATAGACCTCGTTGATCCATTCATTTTTATATCGACTCGGAAAAACTCAATCCCCATTGCTTTCCGTCAATATAAAAAATGCTTTAGCAGAGAGGAAGGGATTCGAACCCTCGATACCCTTTTGGGGTATACACACTTTCCAGGCGTGCGCCTTCGACCACTCGGCCACCTCTCTATTTTTTTTACTCGTTTCGGGTTTTTTAAAGTGGCTTTTGTTTTCTAATACCTCTCCAAAAAACCTTGAGATGAGTTCCTTCACTTACCCCCGAGGGCAAAGAACGGCCAAAATAATGGAAAAAAAATGGCTTTTCAAAAAAACCAAAGTTATTTTTTGACTAAATATTATTTCACAGATCCTGAAAAAGGCCTCCTTGTCCGCCTATTTTCTTTTTTCCCAAATGCTTGTATGCCGCTTCTGTGGCTTCCCTACCTCGTGGTGTACGCATGATAAATCCTTGTTGAATCAAAAAAGGTTCATAAACCTCCTCGATAGTTTCAGCGTTTTCGCTCACCGCCGTAGAGAGTGTAGTCAGCCCAACAGGACCACCTTTGAACTTATCGATTATGGTGGTTAATATTTTATTATCCATTTCATCCAGCCCATGAGAATCCACGTTGAGGGCTTTTAATCCGTATTTTGTTATTTCCAAATCGATTTTTCCGTTTCCTTTTATCTGGGCAAAATCGCGCACTCGACGCAACAAAGCATTCGCGATTCTCGGTGTTCCCCGACTTCTTCCCGCAATTTCAATGGCGGCATTTGGTTCGATTTTTACGTGGAGAATATGCGCACTGCGCTGCACAATATCCGACAAAAGTTCTGTGGAATAATATTCCAATCGGTTGGAAATTCCAAAACGAGCACGCATGGGAGCGGTTAATAAACCTGAGCGTGTGGTGGCGCCGACTAAGGTAAAAGGATTCAAATCAATTTGCACCGAACGGGCATTGGGGCCGGTCTCGATCATGATGTCTATACGGTAATCTTCCATCGCCGAATAGAGATATTCTTCGATTACGGGACTCAACCGATGGATCTCATCTATAAATAATACATCGCGGGGTTCCAAATTGGTCAACAATCCCGCCAAATCTCCGGGTTTGTCTAACACAGGACCGGAAGTGACTTTTATACCGGATTTTAATTCATTGGCCAAAATATGAGCCAAGGTGGTTTTTCCTAATCCCGGTGGGCCGTGGAAGAGTGTATGGTCAAGTGCTTCGCCCCGTAGGTTCGCGGCCTTCACAAAAATCCTGAGGTTTTCCAAAACCTGATCTTGTCCGGCGAAGTCATCAAAATCCATCGGGCGTAACACGCGTTCGATGTCGAGTTCCTCGGGACTGAGGTTTTCGCCGGTGGGGTCGAGGTTTTGGTTCATGTTTGCTTCAGATTTGAAAGATCCTCAAGTCGAGAAAATCTTATACAAAAATAACCAAAAATACAGAACCCGATATTTTTTGAAGGCCTTTAATATTACAGAAGGGCACTAGCGTATCAACGAAAAATGCGATTTAAAAACTTCTTTCTTTCCATTCCGCTCAAAACTCACCACAAACCAGTAGTCATCAGAAGGCATTGGGTTTCCGTGGTAAGTGCCATCCCATCCGCTTCTGTTTGGTTTTAAACTGGCAAGCAATTTTCCATAACGGTCAAAAATCAAAATTTCCGCTTCAGGATGATTTTTTAAGTCAGGGATATTCCATCGGTCGTTATGTCCATCATTATTGGGGGTAAAGAATTTAGGAAAATGCAACACCTCTACCTCCAAAACAGCCTCCCCACAAGCGCCATTCACTCCGCGTACCCGAATGGCATGGAGTCCGGATTCCACATTCCTAAAGATATTTTCCGAAACAAATCCTTCATCATCCAATTGATATTCATAATCTCCTACCCCACTGATAACTTCCACCCTGATGTCGGCTCTATCGGAAAAAGGCTCGGTCACCTGAGCGCGGATTATGGGCTGTGCAGATTCGTAAACCCGCACCCTCGTGGAGTTGAAGTTGCAATCACCCCCTGTTTCAGGCGTGAGTTTCTCTGTTTCTACGATATAATTTCCCGCTACTTCCGGTGAGAAATCAGGACCGGAATGCATCAATTTACCATCCAAATACCAATTCACAGTGTATGCTGAAGGGTTTAACCCCGATTGAAGTAATGGAGAAGAAACTACCTCCCCCGTTTCGGGATCAAAACAAATCGTTCCTCCCGGAATTTCCAAATCCGGACGAGGATAAATACTCAACAGAAAAGCGGTCTGATCAAAACAAGCCGGATTGTTTTTGGCGGTGGCATATATATATATGGTATAATTTCCTGCTCTCGTAAACCCATATTCCGAGGGTGGAATAGGACTTTTGCCATTGGGTTCATAATAGTAGCCCACATCGTATTCTTCTTGTGACAAATCCGGCAAAACATAACTTCCACAAGCCTCTACATCCTCAAAAACCGGAAGCTGTGGCGTGTTGGAAATATTCACAAGAAAACTGTCTTCATCCGTGCAGGGGAAACGTTCTCCGTTTATGCCGAACACAAATATCTCATGATCGGTTTTGAGAGTATCTCCCGGAAAAAGTTGATCTCCTTTGCCGCCACTTTGGGTAAAATAATTTCCTGTTTCCAAATCCGGCAATACATATAAATCACAACTTAAAACATCATCAAATTCACCCACTTCTATACCTTGCACATAAATGGTGAATGCATTTTCACTGTAACAGGACGGAAAATCCTCATAGGCATTAAAGATATAGAGCTTTTGTGTGGTATGAATCAAGCTTCCTTCACTCAGCATTTGGCCGTTCCCTCCGGGTTCGGTATAATATTTACCATGCTTAAGGTCGGGAAGTTCAAAGGCTTCGCAAGAATATATATCTGTAAACTGTTCTACTTCCGGTGCCGGACGTATTTCCACAACAAAATCAGTTTCAGCGCTACAAGAATTTTCGGTATTGTTGATATAAATAGTGCTGGTGGTGCTAATTACTTCCCCGGGAGAAAGTGGAGTGCCCTTTCGGTTGGGTTTAGTAAAATATTCGCCATGGGTAAGAGGTGGTAACACAAAAGTTTCTCCTTCACACAACAACACATCATCGAGTTCATCTACTTCCGGAATAGGGAAAACCGTAAGGCTAAAGGACAGATTTTCAGTACAGTTTGGGGTGGTCGTGGTTGTTGCATAATAATAAACGGTTTCTACCAAAGTATTTGGAGGAGTGGTAGAAAAAACCGTTCCATCGGGGATTTGTTGACCTTGCCCACCGGGCTGAGTAAAAAATCCTCCGATATCCACTTGAGG
>CAYPGZ010000016.1:21372-31071 GCA_964410335.1 uncultured Flavobacteriaceae bacterium
ATATGCACTCCCGCTCCCGCAGGTCCACCCGGAGCAGTGTAGAAAGCACCCGCCGGAGGAGCAGGAACCGTATATTTTCCACAGTGCTTTTCTTTAATTACATATTCATCCACCAAAGTAACACCAAAACTCGATTGATTGGTACATCCGTTTGCATCAGGTCCGGAGAAGATATAATAGGTTCCGGTTTCTTCAATACTATCCCCGGCAAAAAAAGGCGTTCCGCTGCCATCGGGACCGGAAAAATAGTTCCCATCCTGAAGTGGTGGTAAAACATAAGCCGTACACTCGGTAACGTCAGGAAGAGAGTCCACAGGTGGGGGCGGATTGATGACCACATCCAACGAGATTACTTCAAAACATTCGGGTTTGGAAGCATCTTCCACACGCACCCACACCGTGAAAATATTTCCCGCGGGAATAGGAAAATCTTGCGGATTGGCGATAGCTTTTACATTGTTTTGGGCGTTGGCTTGAGTATAGAAAAAAGAAAAATTGTAATTCCCCGTAATGATTTGTGCATTGTGTTGAGTAAGATCTATATTATCATCCATATTGGCACATACTTCAATTGGACTCGGAGGCTGAAGTTGAATCTCCTGGTTGACTAACAAATCGAATTCATAAACGGCAGTACAGGACAATCCGGTGTTTTTATTGAATATTTTGATATATATCTTCTGATTTCCAAAACTTTGAAATGCACTTAAATCGGAAGACGAAATAGGATTTCCGGCGTTTAAATCGCTTAACGAAGCATAGTATTCCAAATCGTATTTCTTATTATTGATTCCGAGTACACTTTCGTCATTAAGCGTCAAATCATAAGTGTACATCCCGGTATCGGAATGACAAAGCATCAGATCCTGTGGGGATTGTACTTGCAGTTCCGTGAAGACAATTTCATCTTCGAGAATACAACCGGAACCGTTTCGTATGATGGTAACTCCGTAAGTTCCACTTTGTGTCACAGTGAGGGTATTTCCGGTTTCCCCCGCCAACACATTTCCATTAAGGGTCCAGGTATGGGAATAAATCGAAGTGTCTAAACCTGTTTTCAGAATAAACTCATCTCCATCGCAGATTACTCGATTCGAGCCTAAATTTAGATTTGTGTTGAAACTACCTGCCGAAAGAAAAATGGCGGAATCGAAATCGGCATCGTTGGAATCGCCGATTACCATTCTTATTCGATAAGGATTTCCCGGCGTGATTTGTGAAGAGGCATTCATCACCACCGTGTATCCACGCATGTTTATCGTGGAAGCCGGATTGTCCACCTCATAACTGGCAAACAACCCGGGATTGTTTGATTGACAACTCGGATTGTATTGTTTATCCTTAATGGACTTTACCGAAACCGGCGTATTGGTGCCCGGGATTACTGCCAAATTGAGGGTATCACTCGTCGCTAAATCAATGAGCATAAAAGCAAAAACATCACTGGAAAGACATTGCCATTGTCCATACTCATTGGAAGCAAATAAAAAATCAAAATTGAAATTGCTCGAAAGGGGAACAAAATCAAATTGCATAAATGCCACATCAGTAATCGGCGGAGATTGTCCCGATGCAGCATTGAGTTGATATAAAAAAGGATCTGAATTTGAATTAAGTTGGGAACTCAAATTTTGCCCCGTGTAAGGACCTCCGGAATTTTGAGCCTGACCCGTCCGGATGACCACCCCTTCAGAAATGGGAAAAGCACCGCCATTATTATTGAAATAAGCCACTGCTGCTTCTGAGGATACAGAAACATTGGATATTTCTACACAAATATCATCAAGAAGTAAATCAGCAAGTTGTGATGAAGAATAAGAGGTGTTGTCTACCGAGACACTTTGCGAAAAGGCAGTAAGGCCAATTAGCAGGAATATGGGGGTTATTCGCCGCATAATAGATATTTTCCAAAATGTAAATGATTATACGATTTTTTTATGTGAAAAATTATTCACTGATGAAAAAAATCAATCGAGGTAAAATATTATAAAACACAATAAATTACCTAAGCAAAAGTAATCTATTCTTTAAGAAATTAAGGCAGACGTCCGTTAATATTTGGTTAACGAAAAGTATATCTTGAAGTGATGAAGGGTTTAGAATATTCGCCGATTATTGAATCGCGTGAAGAATTTCTTCGCTCATAGGCTTTACGGCGCTTTCATAACTGGCGATGAGTCGCCCATTCTCATCGAGAAGAAATTTGGTGAAATTCCATTTGATTTCTACATCCATCTCTCCGTTTTCCTCTTTGGAAGTCAACCACCGAAAAATGGGGGCTATGTCTTTTCCTTTCACCGAAACTTTTGCCGCCATCGGAAAAGTTACTCCATAATTTTTCTCACAAAAGCTTTTAATTTCCGCATTGCTGCCGGGTTCTTGACCTCCGAAGTTATTGGCCGGAAATCCCACTATAACCAATTGATCTTGATGCTGTGTATATAATTTTTCCAAACCTTCATACTGAGGGGTGTAGCCACATTCGGAAGCGGTGTTCACCACCAAAATCTTCTTGCCTTTGAAATCAGAAAAATCAATGGTTTCGCCACTAAGCGATTCCACTTTGAATTGATGGATTGAATTGGTTTGCATATTATTTTGAGTTAGAAAAGAACAAAAAAACACAAAGCCCAAAAAGCTTATAAACATCGGTTTCATCTTTTTTTTGTAAAAGTAAAGAATTATTTTAACCGGAGATAATCGGCATGGAAAATGCTGTACTTAATTTAGATTCCCCTTTCCGGGGAATATCACAAAGATTACCGAAATTTGTACTCCGAATAATAGTTCACTCAAAAAAAATAACATTCATAAAATAAAAAAATGACTTTTCAAGAATATTTGACCTACTTTGAAAGCATTATAAACACACCCGAAGAAAGTCAACAACCTCCTTACGACAACCCGGACTATATCAATTACACAAAACTGAATTGGGCGCGAATGAACCGCTGGCTAAAAACAGGAAAACTATCGGATACTTTTAAAACGGCAATTCACCAAATCAAGCGTCCCCAAAAATGGATTGTCATCACCGAACCTTGGTGCGGCGATGCTGCTCATAGCACACCTTTCCTCGAATTGGCAGCTCGTGAAAATAAGCTCATCAAGATTTCCTATGAACTGCGGGACAGCGAGCCTTTCCGGATAGAAAACTATTTGACCAACGGAACAAAATCTATCCCTAAACTCGTCATTTTCGATGAAAATAACAGGAATTTAGCCACTTGGGGTCCGCGACCAAAAGCTTGTCAGGAAATGTACCGCGAACTCACAGAGAACAATGCCGATTTTGATACCGTGAAAAATGCCTTACAGAAATGGTACAACGCCAATAAAGGACGAGATATTCAAGAAGAATTGACTTTTTTGCTCAACATGACCGTCAAAGAGTAAAAAAATCAGTCGCGGCTATTTTTTATTCTTTCGGTAAGAGCGGTTTAAAAAATAAACGATCGGACCAAGCATAAGTCCAAAAACAGCTAAAATAAACCACCATCCCAAGCCTTCCGCTTTTCCTAGTGCGGTGCGTATGGTCATTACTAAAATAAATAAAAATATAAGCATCATGGCCAGTTTCATCACACGCATCATTCGCACGGCATTGGCATACTGATAAGCTGCATTTTCTGAAGTAATTTCTATGGTATAATTAAACTTATGCGGATAAAGACTCACAAGGCTTATCAATAAAAAAAGTAAACTCGAAATTCCGGGAGATATAAATAAAAAAGATTTATTTCCCCAGGCATCCGGCTCTCCTGCGGCATTAAAGTGAGTGGGAATTTTTTCGGGCAAACTTTCAAAAAACCATGCTGTCACCCCCCACATGAGCAATAAAGCCAGCCAACCCATCGCCTCAATCCATTTGTCAAAGGAATTAGACTTAAGGCTTATTTTTGGGCGTGCTTTTTTCATGTGAACATTCTTTTTATGATTAGGAAATCAATGCACCGCAAAAGCTTCTTTTTTGTAAGCAATGACTTTTATTTCTATCAGCAAATGAGGATGTGGTAATTGATGCACCGCCACAGTGGTGCGTGTAGGACCGGTTTCGGCTTCAAAAAATTGACCATAGGTTTCGTTATACCCTTTAAAATCATTCATATTGACCAAAAAAGTCGTGACATCCACCACATCTTTCAAACTTGAGCCTTCCTCTTTTAAAATACTATCGATGTTTTTCAATACAGCGGCGGTCTGTTTACGGATATCAAGATTGGTTGTCCCAAATTCATCCACTTCCACTCCCTCAAATGTATTGTCCGCTCGGCGCGAACTCGTTCCGGAAACAAATATAAAATCACCCACGCGTTTTACATGCGGATATTTTCCACGGGGCTTGGCTTTTCCTTTGATTATTTTGGACATGTGATTGCTATTTTTGGGGTTCTGATTGAATTAAATTTAGATTAGGATTAAGGCTATCCACAATCGGGCTGCTGTCCACAACCGGTTTGGATTGCTCCTCCAACATTTTCTGAAAGTCTTCAAAAGGCGAAGCAAAAACCTCATTTAACTGAATTTTTAAATGATCAAAAGCTTCGGGAATTTTCCTCGAAAGCCGAGCTATTTTTTCTTGATCCGGCTCGCGATTTTCACTTTCCTGTTTCAAAAGATGCGACAAGGTAACCAACACATTTATCCTCACTTCCACGGGATTGGTTTTAAAATCCTCAGGCAGACTTTCTTGAAGTTTCTGCATAATTTGCAAGGTGGCCGCTGCATTTTCTTCTCCATATTCAGCTCCCGATCTTCGATAGTTATTCACCTCACTCTGCGCGGTCACAAATTCCAACCATTGGGAAGTGAGATCCTGAACCTCAGGTGTCAATTCCACCGAGGTGTCCCCGGAAAGAGAAAGCTCCTCAATGGGTTCCTTTGAAACTACAGGTTCCGGCTTCCGCTCGTTTCCCTTTTCATTACAAGAAAAGAAGAAAAGCAAAAACAAAAGACAAATAATATTTTTCAATTTAAAAAGCATCTCGGCTATTAATCGTGAAAAATAAGCATTTCCCACCATTTCGGGAACAAAGTAAAGCAATTCGAATTGTTTTTGCAGAACAAATTATCTGAAATTCCTCCCTGAAAAAATGCCAATATAATTTAAGCCTTTATCTTTGCGAAGCAAAAATAAATACATGGCTAAAAAAATAATGATTATCGGGGCCTGCGGGCAAATTGGAACAGAGTTGGTGATGGCTCTCAGAAAAATACACGGCAATGAAAACGTGATTGCCAGCGACATTCGAGAAGGTATTCCTGAGCTTATGCAATCCGGTCCTTTTGAAATTGCAGATGCCACCGACAGTCAGGCCATTCGGGATTTGGTGAGGAAATACAAAATCGAGGAAGTTTATCTTATGGCCGCCATGTTGAGCGCCACCGCCGAAAAATATCCTATGCGCGGCTGGGAATTGAATATGAATTCGCTTTTTAATATCCTGGAATTGGGAAAGGAAAAGTTAGTCAACAAGATATTTTGGCCTTCCAGTATCGCTGTGTTCGGTCCCACTACTCCCAAACAAAACACCCCCCAAACTACCCTGATGGAACCTTCCACTGTTTATGGAATAAGCAAACTCGCGGGAGAACGCTGGTGTGAATATTATTTCAATAAATACGAAGTAGATGTACGCAGTATTCGTTATCCCGGGCTGATTAGCTATAAAACTCCTCCCGGCGGGGGCACCACCGATTATGCCGTAGAAATTTTTCACCAAGCTGTGAAACAACAAAAATACACTTCTTTTTTAGAGCAAAATACCGCCTTGCCGATGATGTATATGGAGGATGCCATACGCGCAACAATCTCGCTCATGGATGCTCCAATTGAAAATATCAAAACGCGTTCTGCTTATAATTTGGCCGGGATAAGTTTTACTCCGGAAGACATTGCCGCAGAAATAAAAAATCATCTTCCCGAATTTGAAATCAGCTATCAACCCGACTTTCGTCAGGAAATCGCCGACTCCTGGCCCTCCTCCATCGATGATTCCGAAGCCCAGAAAGATTGGAACTGGAAACCAAAATTTGATTTAAAAGAAATGACAAAAGTCATGCTGAAAGGAGTGAGGGGATAAGAATATTTGAGGAAGACCGCTATGATCTCACCACTCACCGTCTTCCCTTTTTTACAACAAAAAAAAGCGCCATAAAAAAATGACGCTTTTGTAAAAAATAATTTTATCCGAAAATCAAAACATCTCCCTTCCTGCAAAATGGAAACGGGATTCGATTTCGGCATTATCATCGCTGTCACTTCCATGCACAGCATTTTCGCCGATGGAAGCCGCATATTTTTTTCGAATAGTGCCTTCAGCAGCTTCTTCGGGATTTGTCGCACCGATTAAAGTCCGAAAATCTTCCACTGCGTTTTCTTTTTCAAGAACAGCCGCAACAATGGGTCCTCGGGTCATATATTCCACCAACTCTCCAAAAAATGGGCGCTCCTTGTGGATTGCATAAAAAGTTTCTGCATCATGCCGGGTCATTTGGGTAAGTTTCATCGCCACGATACGAAATCCGGAAGCTGTAATTTGATCCAAAATCGCACCGATATGCTTTTTTTCCACCGCATCCGGTTTCAACATCGTAAAAGTCCTGTTTCCTGCCATTTTTACTTTTTTTAAATTTCCGGCAAAAATAGGAATTTACTTTGAAGCTGTTCTTTAAAAAACCATACATTTGTCCTTTTAGGAATTTTATGAACCAAGACGAGATACAAACATTAAGGGATTTACTGAAGGAGCCAAAAAAAATCGTCATCGTACCCCATAGAAATCCCGATGGGGATGCTCTTGGTTCTACCCTGGCTTTATATCAATTTCTAAAAGCTGAAAACCACTATTGTTCCCTGATTTCTCCTAACAACTATCCCGAATTTTTAAAATGGCTCCCCGGGGAAAAGCAAATCATCCTATTTGAAACAAATCGCGAAAAAGCGGAAAAACTTATCGCGGAAGCGGAAATAATCTTCACCCTGGATTTCAACAACCTTGCCCGGACCGGCGAGATGGAGAAAACCCTCGAAAAAGCTCAAGCTGACTTTGTGATGATCGATCATCATCAACAACCGGACGACTATGCCCGTTTTAGGGAAAGCGAGCCCGAAATGTCTTCTACCGCCGAGATGGTTTATAATTTTATAAAAAAAATGGGGCGGTTGGAAGCTATTACACCTGATATCGCCACTTGTCTCTACACCGGAATCATGACCGATACGGGCTCTTTTAAATATCCGTCCACCACCTTCAATACCCATCTCGTAATCGCCGATTTGATGAAAAGAGGCGCCAATAACGGAGAAATTCATACTGCAATTTACGACACCAATTCCTATGATCGCCTTCAACTCTTAGGGCAAGCTCTTAGAAATTTGAAATATGAAAAGAAATACAATACGGCATATATCACCCTTACCCAGGCAGAAAAAGATGCCAACAATTTCAAAAAAGGCGACACCGAAGGTTTCGTGAACTATGCCCTTTCGATGAAAGGCATAATCCTTGCTGCCATTTTCATCGAAGATATACCCTTGAAACCGGCCGATAATAAAGATAAAATCGTCAAGGTTTCGCTGCGCTCCAAAGGCGATTTTGATGTGAACAACCTCGCCCGAAAATATTTCCACGGCGGTGGACATCGCAATGCTGCCGGGGGAAAAAGCTATAAAAACCTTGAAGAAACCATTAGCGATTTCATCGGTATTCTTCCCGAATATGAAGATGAACTCAATGAAAAATCGAAAGATGAAAACATCCAAAAAACAACCGTATAACCTAAGGAAAAGAAAGGTTTCTATCAAACAGAGCATGATATTGCTGCTCACTTCCCTGCTTTTTCTGGCTTGTAAAACACCTGAACCTCGACGACCGGTGTCGCAAGAATCGGATACTTTTATCAAGGAATCCATCGAAATCAACAAAGAGCTCGTGGCTTATGAAGAAAACCTGATAAAAGAAATCATCGAAGAAGATACCACTCACAACTACATCACTTCTGCCCACGGGTTTTGGTATTATTACGAAAAAGAAAATCCGGCTGTTGATGTGAAAAAACCCGAATTCGGGGATAAAGTGATTTTTACCTATAATATTTCTCGACTGGATGGCACTCCCATATACACCACAGAAGAAATTGGGGAAAGGGTTTATTTTATGGATAAAGAAAACCTTTTCACCGGATTGCGGCAGGGCCTTAAACTCATGGAAGAAGGGGAAACCCTTACCTTTTTGTTTCCTTCCTACACTGCCTTTGGCTATTATGGTGATAATCAAAAAATCGGAACCAACATGCCGATTAAGTCCACCGTGAGTCTGCAATCCATTCAACCACAGGATTCTATTAATTCAAAATAACAACCAAAAACAACTACCATGAAAAAAACCAGCACGTTTTTATTTTTAGGCCTTTTTATGGCCATCACTGCTTGTAATGAAGAATATTCGGATTTGGAAGATGGGCTTTATGCCGAATTTAATACCAACAAAGGTACTTTCATTACCAAACTGTATTACGAGCAAGCTCCGCTGACGGTGGCCAATTTCGTGAGCCTCGCGGAAGGCACAAACCCGATGGTGGACACCACTTATAAAAACAAAAACTTTTATGACGGCTTGATTTTCCACCGCATTATTGCAGATTTTATGATTCAAGGGGGCGATCCCGAAGGAACCGGCCGCGGAGGTCCCGGATATAAATTCGAAGATGAGTTTATCGACACCTTGAATTTTGATTCAAAAGGTTTATTGGCTATGGCAAACTCCGGCCCGGCTACAAATGGAAGTCAGTTTTTTATTACTCTCCGAGAAACCCCACACCTTAACCAACGCCACACTATCTTTGGAAAAGTGGTTTCCGGTCAGGAAATTGTGGATTCCATTGGCGTGGTGGAAACCGGACAAGCAGACAAACCTGTGGAAGATGTGATTATCCAAAACCTGAAAATCATCCGAAAAGGAAAAGCTGCCAAGGATTTTAATGCAGTAAAGGTTTTCACCGAAAATATGGAAGCTGCCGAAAGAGAAAAAGCCGAAGCTCAAGCAAAAATGGAAGCTGCACAAAAAGAAACTGCAGCCATGATGGCCGAATTGGAAGCCCAAGCTGAGGAATTACCCAGCGGATTGAAAATACATTTCCTCGAAAAAAAGGATGGCGAAAAACCAAATGTCGGCGACAAAGTGGGAGTGTACTACGAAGGCTATCTCTCCAATGGCTCTTTATTTGATTCCAACAAAAAAGAAATAGCCGAGAAGTTTGGAAAACTCGATCCCAGAAGAGAACAAGCCAATGGTTATCAGCCTATGACCGCCGATTACAGTCCGGATGCTCCGATGATTGCCGGTTTTAAAGAAGGATTGATGAAAATGAGCGTAGGCGATAAAGCCGTACTGTTCATTCCTTCGCATCTGGGTTACGGCGAGCGAGGCATCCCCGGAACCATTCCCCCTAACTCCGAATTGATTTTTGTAGTGGAATTGGTGGATGTGAGATAAAAAAAATAAACCCAAAAAAAGAGCGGCTATCGTCATCGATTAGCCGCTCTCATCTTGGCAAAATTCAGGACTACCACTTCTCTATTTCACTTCTCAACTCTTCCTTCTTCTTTCCTGTCTTCTCCTGAAGTCTGCCGAGCATTTCGTCAAACTTTCCCTCGGTAAAAGTCAAATCCTGATCGGTAAGATTACCGTACTTTTG
>CAYPGZ010000017.1:0-25821 GCA_964410335.1 uncultured Flavobacteriaceae bacterium
GGTTTTAAAAATCCGAAATACGCTCCTTGTCCGCTGTTAGTCAATATGGTGCGCGCCGGAAAAAAAGGCGTAAAATCGGGAGAAGGTTTTTATGATTACAGTGAAAGCAAAAAAGCAGAGATTGTAGCGGGACAGTTTAAAAAATAAAAATTGGAAATAAATGATTTTTGATAGGAGATTGAATAGTTCACTAATCTCCAAAACGAGCTACAAATTAAAACCCTTAATTTCAAATTGTTAATCAATTTTGGCAATAATCTTACCCTTCAGAGCAATACGTCCGGTGCGGGATAAAGTCGCCTTAATCGCGTCCCGGCCGTATCAAACCTATTCTAAAACTGAGCGCGATGCCCGGATGAAGAGTAACCCTTTTTCCTTTTTACATATTGTAAATCCGGGGTATCGTTATCAACAAAAAATTTCCGGCGAAGCGCGGTATAAACTCGTGCGCAATCGCTATGAGGAATTCAAGGAAGAAGGAATTTTTATTCGCGATGAAAAGCCCTGTTTTTATGTATATAAAATCGTAAACCGGGAAAAAAAAGTATTTCATGGTATTGTTGCCGCTGCCAGTACTGAGGATTATGAAAATGACATCATCAAAAAACACGAAGACACACTCCATAAACGAGAAGTGGTTTTTAAAGAATATTTAAAAACTGTCGGATTCAACGCCGAGCCGGTTTTGTTAACCTATCCGGATAACGACCTGTTGGCAGCGATAATTAAAAATAAGATGATGGAACGTGCGGAATACGAGTTTACGACTACCTATCGCGATACGCACTATCTCTGGAAAATCGACGAAGAAAAAGCGGTTCAGGAAATTGTAACTGCATTTTCGGGGATTGAAAAATTATATATAGCTGATGGTCACCACCGTTCGGCGTCTTCTTATTTATTGGCTCAGGACTTGAAATCGAGCAACACAAAGCATACCGGCAAAGAGCCATATAATTTCTTTATGGCTTACCTCATTCCTGAAAGCGACTTAAAAATTGGGGAATTTAATCGTGTGGTGCGGGATTTAAACGGCTTATCCAAAGAGGCTTTTTTGGTGAAACTCGATACCGATTTCCGTATTGAAAATCGAGGACAAAAGCTTTTTAAACCCGAGAAAAAACATCAATTCAGTATGTATTTGGATGGAGATTTCTATTCTCTCACCCTGCGAGAAAGTGCCTTTAAATCAGAAAACTCCCTTTCAGGCTTGGATGCCCAAATTTTGCTTAAAACCATTTTGGAACCCATTTTGGGAATTCAGGATCCTCGAAGAGATGACAGAATTGCATATATTCCGGGACATCAAGATATGGTTTATATCAAGGATCTAGTGGATAGCAATAAATTCAAGGTAGGTTTTAGTATGCTTCCTGCCACTGTGGAGGAACTAAAACAAATTGCCGATGAAGGCCTGACCATGCCTCCTAAAAGTACCTATATTGAACCGAAGTTGAGAAATGGAATTGTTATTTATGAATTTTGATTTTTACTATATACGGTATATACCGGCAATTTGATATGTGAAGGAATAGATTTTACTCCGGTAGTTTTTTTACAAATAGCAAGTTATTTTGTATCTTGGAGACTGCCAATAGATAAAAAAGAAAAATGAAAATTGCTGAAAATCTTCAAAATATAAAAAACAATCTTCCTGAAAACACCACGCTGATTGCGGTTTCCAAAACAAAATCCATAGAGGAAATCATGGAAGCTTATGATGCCGGGCAACGTGTTTTTGGAGAAAATAAAGTTCAGGAATTGGTGGGTAAACAGGAAAAACTCCCTGAAGATATCCAATGGCATATGATTGGGCATCTGCAACGAAATAAAGTAAAGTATATAGCGCCTTTTGTCAGTTTGATTCACGCTGTAGATAGTGTAAAGCTCTTGAAAGAAATCAATAAACACGGCAAAAAACACCAAAGAAAAATCGATTGTTTACTGCAAATAAAAATTGCTGAAGAGGAGAGTAAATTTGGCTTGGACATAGCAGAGGCAGAAAAAATTCTGAATTCAGAAGAGGTTAAATCCATGGAGCATGTTTCAATAAATGGTTTGATGGGAATGGCAACCTTCACCGATGATACCAACCAAATCCGAAAGGAATTTGGTTATTTAAAAAAAGAGTTCGACAGGCTGTCGGCTTCCTATTCGTGTTTAAAAATTTTATCCATGGGCATGAGTGGTGATTATCAAATCGCACTTGAACAAGGCTCAAATATGATCCGCATAGGAAGTGCTATCTTTGGAGAAAGAAATTATTAGATGAGAAAAAATTTTATTTTTCTTAAATCTGCCTGCTGAGCCTATCAACTAAACACCGAATGTACGCGATACTGGACATAGAAACCACGGGGGGGA
This sequence comes from uncultured Flavobacteriaceae bacterium, assembly GCA_964410335.1. GTDB lineage: Bacteria > Bacteroidota > Bacteroidia > Flavobacteriales > Flavobacteriaceae > DASSWG01. Next base: position 2,365 of record CAYPGZ010000017.1, read on the forward strand.
AGTATAATGAAGAAGGAATCACTGAAATTGCCATCTACAAACATAATGGCCATGAAGTGGTGGATAAGTTTGTGAGTTTGATTAATCCCGAGCGTGCAATACAGCCTTTTGTGGTTAATCTAACAGGCATAAACAACGACATGTTGCGCACCGCGCCAAAGTTTTATGAGGTGGCCAAACGCATTGTGGAAATCACCTCCGACTGCGTGCTTGTGGCTCACAATGCCAATTTCGATTATCGCATTTTGCGCACCGAATTCAGTCGGTTGGGATATGAATTTAACCGTAAATCCATCTGCACGGTGGAGGTTTCAAAAAAACTTATTCCCGGCATGCCTTCTTACAGCCTAGGAAAACTCATGCATAATCTGGGCATTCCTATTTCCAAACGGCATCGGGCAGAAGGCGATGCAGCCGCTACCACAAAGCTTTTTGAAATCTTACTGCATAAAGATGTGCAAAAAAGCATTCTTCACAAAAGTCTTCGTGAAAACCCCAAACGCCATCTGGATAATAAGCTTATTCGATTGATGGACAATCTGCCCTCTTCCACCGGTGTTTATTACTTCCATAATTCCAAGGGCACCATTATTTATATTGGAAAAAGTAACAATATCAAAAAAAGGGTGAATCAACATTTCACCAGTGAAACTTCAAAAGCAAGACAAATCCAAAGAGAAATTGAAGTTATTACTTTCGAGCTTACCGGCAATGAACTTTTTGCACTGCTAAAAGAAAATCAAGCCATCAAAACCCATCAACCTAAATATAACCGCGCTTTAAAACGCAACAGCAATTTGAGCAAACAGGTTTTTAGCCATGCCCTTTATTCCTTTAAAGATGAAAATGGGTATATATGCCTTAAAATCCTTCCGGCTGATTTCGATAAGCAACCCATCACTACTTTCACAAATTTGGCACAAGCAAAACGCATCCTCCAAAATATTACCGACAATCACAATCTGTGTCAAAAACTAAATGGTCTTCATAAAACTCAAGGAGGATGTTTTAATTTTTCAATTGAAAAATGTGGTGGAGCTTGCCTGAAAAAAGAATTACCCGAAAGTTACAATCTTCGTGTAGAAGAAGTAATTCGTAAATACAGTTTTCCCGGCGGAAATTTATTGGTTATAAACAAAGGGCGCAAAACCGGAGAGAAAAGTGTATTGTGGATTGAAAACGGATGCTTTCGCGGAATGGGCTATTGCGATTTGAATCATCAAATAAACAATCGGGAAATCCTTGAAAAAATCATCGATCCAATGGAAAACAACAAGGATGCCAGACATATTATCCAAAGTTTTTTAAGGCAAAACGGACACGCAAAAATTGTGGATTTACAACTTCCTTATGCCGAAAAATGGAGCAGCTAATCCCTAGCAAAGACAAATTCGAAAATCCCAACATGAAAAGCCTTATTTCTCTCATTGGGCCCACGGCAATCGGAAAAACGGCTATGTCCATCAAGTTGGCAAAACATTTTTCTTCGGAAATTATTTCAGCAGATTCACGCCAATTTTATCGGGAAATGAAAATCGGAACTGCAGTTCCCAGTGACGAGGAATTGAGTTTGGTGCCCCACCATTTTATCGGTCATAAATCTATTTTTGAAAAATATTCCGTAGGCGATTTTGAACGCGATGCCCTAGAAAAAATAGAGCTTCTTTTCAAAAAGCACGAGCGACTGTTCATGGTTGGAGGAAGTGGACTTTATGTGGATGCCCTGGTGAAAGGACTGGACAAATTTCCGAGAGTCGATCCCGAAATCCGGGAAAACTTAACCCGCCGATTTGCCGAAGATGGTTTGAAACCACTACAAGAAGAACTGAAAAAGCGAGATCCGGTTTATTATGAGAAAGTGGATCTTGAAAATCCACATCGATTGATTCGAGCTTTGGAAATCTGCATAGGTACAGGGAAAGCCTTTTCAGGATTTTTGAACCAAAACAAGGAAAAACGAAATTTCCGAACTTTAAAAATCGGACTTGATGCTCCACGGGAAATTGTTTATTCCCGAATTGAAAACCGCGTAGATCAGATGATGGAAGACGGACTTTTGGAAGAAGCAAAAAAACTGTGGCCACATAAAAAATTAAATGCCTTAAATACAGTAGGATATAAGGAGTTATTTCAATATCTGGAAGGCAAAATCGATTTAGAAACCGCTCTCTCCGAAATCAAAAAAAATACCCGTCGATTCGCTAAACGCCAGATGACTTGGTTTAGAAAAGATAAAGCCATTGTTTGGTTTGCTTATGATTCAGAAAAAGAGATTATCGATTATATCGCTAACAATACTTAAGCATAAGCAATTTTTGATTTTATTGCCCGATTTAGTCAAAAAATCAATTCTCAACACCTCCTGCCGCTTCAATATTTTTCTGAGAATTCACCTCTCCGCTTATTTTTCTAAAAACAAAAAACCCACAACCAAGTTGTGGGTTCCTATGCGGAGGAAGAGGGATTCGAACCCCCGGAGGTGTGACCCTCAACGGTTTTCAAGACCGCCGCATTCGACCACTCTGCCATTCCTCCAAATCGATGCGCAAAAATAAAAAAAAGCGATAAATTAAGATTCTAATCCTGTACCGTTTTTGAATAACGAAGGCTTTATTTCAGAATCATGTGAGTTCAATCACTTTGCTTTTTTCAGCATCTGAATTGCGGGTGCAAATATAACGCGCTTTTTGGCTTTGACAAAATTTAATACCTTTGAAAAAACCCTTTTTCATGTCCGAGGAAAAATCCCCGAAAAAAACAAATAATCAAGAAAAAGAATCCCCTCCACTTAGTCTAAGAAAAAGCCTCACTCTTCCCCTCCTTGTTTTTTATGGCGTGGGTACCATGCTGGGAATGGGAATTTATGTTCTTTTAGGAAAAATAATCGGACATGCCGGTTTGCTTACCCCCGTCGCCTTTATCGTAGCCAGCATTGTGGCCTTGTTTTCCGGACTTTCATTTGGTGAACTTTCTGCGCGGATTCCCAAGAGTGCCGGTGAAATGAACTTTGTGCAAACTGCTTTTGGAAAACCCGCTTTATCTGCGCTGGTAGGTTGGATGATTGTTTTATCGGGAATTGTTTCTACCGCGACAGCTGTAAATGGATATGTGGGGTATGTGCATGTTTTTTTTGAGAACATTCCCGGATGGCTCATCATCGTGGTTTTTATTTCCGTTATGGGGGCAATTGCCGCAAAAGGAATCCGAGAAACCGCAATCACAATCACCGTGATTACCCTAATCGAAGTTGCCGGACTGTTGTTTATCATTTTTATTTCCGGCGATACCCTGGCTGCTGTTCCCGAGCATATTGACGAAATGATTCCTGAATTTTCCTCTTCGGTGTGGTTGGGTGCTATCATTCCTGCAGCATTTCTGGCTTTTTATGATTTTATCGGTTTTGAAGATATGGCCAACGTTGCTGAAGAAGCTAAAAATCCCCAAAGGGATATGCCCAAAGCTTTGCTGATTTCTATTGTGATTGTGGCTATTTTTTATCTTTTTATTGCCACAATTGGAAGTTTGGCAGCAGTGGATCTTGCGGAAAGCGAGGCTCCTCTCGCCGCATTGTTGGAAAGTAAAGGAGCCGGCTATGGAAAAATCATCAGCATTATTGCTTTAATTGCCATGATAAATGGAGTTACCGTGCAAATGGTCATGGGAGCCCGTGTGTTGTATGGTATGGGCGAAAAACAAATGGCACCAAAACTTTTCTATAAACTTCATCCCAAAACACGTACTCCCATTTGGGCAACGTTTTTTATGGTGGTTAGCATTATTCTGTTGGGCCTTTCTTTTGAATTGGAAAATCTGGCCAAAGCTTCCAACTATATTTTGATTTGCGTGTTTATTATCTGTAATCTTTCCCTGTGGGTGATCAAACGCCGCGATCCCAAACCGGAAGGGGTGCTCACTTTTCCGTTGATTGTTCCGATTTTGGGCTTCTTTTTGAGTATCGGTATTTTGTATTTGCAGGTTAGGTATTAAATTAAAAAAACTGAATTTCAGCTTAATCAGAATTTAATTTTTTTAAAATACCGTCTTCAAGAGAAACAAAAAAACCACCGGAAAATTCCGATGGTTTTTCAAAAAATTGGGGTGGAAGATGGGGCTCGAACCCACGACCCCTGGTACCACAAACCAGTGCTCTAACCAACTGAGCTACATCCACCATTTTTGCTATGGGAAAATCATTTCCCCGACAGCGGTTGCAAATTTAAGTAAATCCCCCTGATTGGTAAAATTATTTTTGACATAAAAAAACAGCTCTTTTTTTATAGGCTTATTTTTAAACCTCCCAAATATCAAAATCGGGGATTCATCTGCCTAAATGAAAAAACGTGGGATTCCCCTACCCTCTGCTCAACATAAAATTTATCTTTGCTTTTTCCGGAATTTTTTAATTTGATAGATTTTTGAATACACTTCATTTTAAATTACACAAAGAACAAACTGAGCTTATGTGCTATTTTTACAGCGGTAAATCATAACGTATTACTTCAATATAAACCATGTCACAAAAACCAACTATACCAAAAGGAACTCGTGATTTTTCCTCTTTTGAGATAGCGCGACGCAACTATATCCTTCAAATCATAAAATCAAAATTTGAAATTTATGGCTTCTCGCCTATCGAAACCCCAAGTTTTGAAAACAGGGAAACTTTGATGGGAAAATATGGCGAAGAAGGAGACAGATTGATTTTTAAGATTCTCGATTCCGGAGATTTTTTAAAAAAAGTATCGCCGGAAAGCCTTAAGGAAAAGGATTTATCAAAAATCATCCCCCAAATTTCCGGCAAAGCACTTCGGTATGATTTGACGGTGCCTTTTGCACGATATGTGGTGCAGCATCAAAATGAACTCGATTTTCCTTTCAAACGCTATCAAATTCAAAATGTCTGGCGTGCCGACCGGCCGCAAAAAGGGAGGTTTCGCGAGTTTTTGCAGTGCGATGCAGATATCGTAGGAAGCGACAGCCTCTGGCAAGAAGTGGAATTAGTGCAACTCTATGACCGGGTGTTCAGCGAGTTGAAATTGCAGGGTACTACCATCAAAGTAAATCATCGTAAAATCCTTGCGGGAATTGCCGAAAATATCGGCGAAAGCGATAAACTGATCCCCTTTACCACTTCCTTGGATAAACTTGACAAAATCGGGCAGGAAGGTGTAAAAAAAGAAATGTTGGAGAAAGGAATTTCCGCTGAGGCCATTTCAAAAATGGAAGCCTTATTCAGCTTGTCGGGCAGTTTTTTGGATAAAATCGAGCAATTGAAAAAAATTCTCTCATCATCTAAAACCGGCATGGAAGGCATAACTGAATTGGAATTTATTCAAAAAGCCACCGAAAAAAATCCTCTAACATCCGCCATGCTTGATTTGGATGTGACCCTTGCCCGCGGTTTAGATTATTACACAGGAAGCATCTTTGAGGTTCTTCCCCCGGAAGGGATAAAAATGGGTTCCATCGGTGGCGGTGGACGATACGACGATCTTACCGGAATTTTTGGAATGAAAGGCCTTAGCGGCACCGGGATCTCTTTTGGATTGGATCGGATATATCTCGTATTGGAAGAAATGAAACTTTTCCCGGAAAGCCTTACGGAAAGTACGAAGGTTTTATTTTTAAACTTCGGAGAAAAAGAAGCCGAATATTGTTTTAAAACCCTTACGGCCTTACGTGATCACGGTATCCCTGCAGAACTCTATCCCGATGCTGCAAAAATGAAAAAACAGATGAACTATGCCAACAAACGCGGGATTCCTTTCGTGATATTGGCGGGAAGCAAAGAAATGGAACAAAAGAAATTCACTTTAAAAAATATGGAAAGTGGCACTCAAGATCAACTTTCTGAAGAGGAATTGACACAGAAATTGAAAGCTTTAATGCCGTGAATTTTAATGTGAAATACCGCTAATAAAAAAACTTCGCATTGAGCCGTGAAAAACTCCAACTTTAAATTATATTTGCACCCGTAAAATCGGCGAGGTAGCTCAGGTGGTTAGAGCGTCGGATTCATAACCCGGAGGTCGGGGGTTCGAGTCCCCCCTTCGCTACAATAGAGTGGAAAACGACCCGAAATTTTTGGGTCGTTTTTTTTTAGCCTAAGCGGATTTATCTCCTCACCCCGTGTTTATTCAAATAACTTTGATATTCCCGCGCATTGATATTGTGCTGTCGCAACGTGCGTGCAAATTTATGATATCCCCAACGGTCCACATCGGCGGCAAAATAGAAATAATCGTGTTTTTCATAATTTAAAACCGCATCGATGGAAGAAATGTCGGGCATGAAAATAGGCCCGGGAGGCAAACTCGCGTTTAAATAAGTGTTGTAGGGAGATTCAATCGTCAAATCTTTATCCAGCACACGTTTGATAACCATATCAAAATCTTGTTGTTCTTTTTTGATAGCATAAATCACCGTGGGATCTGCTTGTAGAGGCCATCCCTTTTTAAGACGGTTCATATACACCCCCGCCACACGTCGTCTTTCACTCACTTTCGCTGTTTCTTTTTGAACGATTGCTGCCAAAGTGATGACTTCTTTTGGCGAAAGATTTATTTGTTGAGCTTTTTCTAATCGCTCGGGAGTCCAAAAACGCTGATATTCCTCCAACATGCGCTCTCGGAATTTTTCAGCCGAAGTATTCCAGTAAAATTCATAGGAATTGGGAATATACATCGCCATTGCATTTTCCTTATTAAAATCGTGTTTTTTCAGGAAAGTCGTATCAGTCATGACATTTATCAAGGAAAGGCTGTCGGCTTCGATTTGCTGAGAAATACGTCCCGCCAAATCCTGCAAGCGCTCCTGATTATTAAAGGTGAGCGTAATGGGTGTATTTTGACTTCGCAACACATCCACTATTTCGTTGTTGTTCATTCCTTTTTTCAAGACAAAATGACCGGGCTTCACGTGTTGTGAATACCCTTTTTTTTGTGCAACCAGGTCAAAACTTTCCCAGTTTTTAAGCAAGGTGTCCATTTGCAGAAGTACTTGTCCATAATCTGCATCGGATTGTATATATACACTCACACTTTCCTCATCGAAAGCAGTATTACTGACAAAAAGACTTTGATAGATAAAATAGCTGAAATAGCCCAACCCACAAGCCACGAGGATGGAAAGTAGAATCAAAATTCGTTTAATGTACATTGATTAACTGATAAAGAATTTCATTTTTATATTTTCCTCCAACCCGATTCCAATCTTTTTTTAAGCCTACTTTTTGGAATTTTAAAGCCTCAAATAAAGCTTGACTTTCTTTATTTTCTTCTGAAATATTGACATACACCTGATGAAGGCCCAGACGTGCAAAACAATATTTGCAAATCAATTCAAGGGCTTCTTTGCCGTGACCTTTCCCGCGGTCTTCCTTTTTTGCAATGATTATGCCAATACCAGCGCGTTGGTGAGCCGGATCAAAATCAAACAAATCGATTAATCCCAAAATGCGATCGTCCTTTGCGCAAATCACGAGCCGAAGTTGTTTCACCTCATATATATCGCGATGTGCATTTTCCAAATACCGCTTAAGTAAGGCTTTTGAAAATGGGGTTTGCGTGGAACTGATTTCCCAAAACTCCTCGTTGTTCTCAATGGCGTAGAGTACGTCGAGATCCTCCGGTTCCAGTGCGCGAAGATATGTTTTCTTTCCGTGGAGCGTCAGCATTTGATTTCGCCTTTGAAAACTTGTTCCGCAGGTCCCGTCAACCAGATGTCATAATATTCTTCAATATCGGGTTTAAATTCCACCAACAAATTGCCTCCGGGAGTTTTCACAAGTGTTTTTTCGCCTAATGTTTTTCCGGCAAAGTGCGACACAAGAGCGGCTGCCGTAACCCCGGTTCCGCACGAAAGTGTTTCATCCTCCACCCCACGCTCGTAGGTGCGGATGGATATTTCATTTCCCCGAGGTGGTCGGGAGTCTTGATGTTTGTTCACTTCCACAAAATTCACATTCACTCCTTCATCTTTATAAATAGTACTATTTCGAATTTCTGCACCTTCCTTCTTCACATCAATATCAGCAAGGTTTTCAACAAATAGAACGTGGTGTGGAGAACCGGTATCGACAAAATAAGCCTGATTTGTTTTGGTGATTTCGGTCACGTTTCTCATTTTTAAATGAACCAAACCGGAGGAAACATCAATTTTTGCTTTATGCCGACCATCACTGGTTGAAAATACGGATTGATCACCGGTTATTCCCAAAAAACGCGCAAAAGAAACCGCACAGCGCGCACCATTTCCGCACATACTGCTTTCGTTTCCATCAGCATTGAAGTAAAGCATTTTGAAATGTTCTCCTTCCTTGTCCGGATCTTGCAACAAAATCAACCCGTCTGCTCCAATTCCAAATTTCCTGTCACAAAGTCTATTTATGAGTTTGGTATCGTTTTTGAAAGTTCTCTGACGGTTATCAATTATAATAAAATCATTGCCCGTTCCTTGATATTTATAAAATTCGAATCGCATTTCAGCTTGGGTATTAACTCATTTAAATTTATCGATAGGTTGAAATATGCTTTTTTCTTTCAAATTCGGGAATTTATATCAAAAAAATATTTCCCATTTAAAACGAAATTAAAGAGATGATAAGCAGAGCAAATATACGAAAAACAGATTCTGCTTATCACAAAGCTGAAAACGTTTTTTAATGATTATTTTTATACTTGAAAAAACCTGCAGGCATTCTCAAATCAATTTATTGAATGATTCTGCGTAAATTGCAATAAAAATTAATTTAAAAAAAGACTTTCAAACCATGAAGAAATTTTTGAGTCTGCTTTTTATCGCTATTTTAGGAGGAGCGATAAGTCTCGGAAGCTATAAATTATTCTTTGAAGAAGAGAATATTCAAATTGGAAAAACTCTCGAATCTTCTGAACCTCAGCCTAATATTCTAAACACGAATTTCACTAACTTTCCCACCACAGCCCCGGAAGATTTTACCGAAGCCGCAAAAAACACAGTGCATGCAGTAGTGCACGTGAAAAATGTAACCACAGCAATTCAACCCAGGAACATGTTCGATTTTATGCGTGGTGTGGGAGTGGAAAAGAAAATGCTTCGCGGAACCGGGTCGGGCGTGATTATTACTGCCGATGGATATATCGTTACCAATAATCACGTGATTGAAGGCGCCACAGAAATAAAAGTTACGCTGAACGACAACAGAACCTACACGGCTGATATCGTTGGCTCTGACCAAGAAACCGATATTGCACTTTTGAAAATAGAGGCGGAAAATTTGGATTATATTCCTTTTGGAAATTCAAATAACATTGAAATCGGGCAGTGGGTGCTTGCTGTAGGAAACCCTTTTAATCTTACTTCTACGGTAACGGCGGGAATCATCAGCGCCAAAGCTCGCGATCTGAACAGGAATGACCAGAATTTTCAGTCTTTTATTCAAACCGATGCCGCCATCAATATGGGAAATAGCGGAGGAGCTCTGGTGAACACCAATGGGGAGTTGGTGGGAATTAATACTGCTATCACCTCCATGACAGGAAGTTATATCGGATATGCTTTTGCTGTGCCGAGTAATACAGTCCGCAGGGTTGTGGAAGATATTTTGGAATATGGTGATGTGCGCGATGCCATTTTGGGAGTTTCTGTGAGGGATATCGATAGCAACATAGCCCAACAATTGAGCCTGGATTTTTCTCAAGGATTATATATTCAAGAAGTGACCGACAATGGAGGTGCAAAAAAAGCAGGATTGAAAGAAGGGGATATCATCTTGCAGGTGGATAATGTAAAAATTACTAAGTTTTCTGAATTGAGTGGATATTTAAGTGGAAAACGACCCGGAGATATCGTGAATGTGAAATTTTCGCGGAACGGGAAAACCAAAGAAGCCAAAATAAAATTAACCGAATATATTGCTTTTTCCATTTATGAAATCGGGCTTGAAGTGACGAATGCGTCCAAAGAAAAACTCGCCAGTTTTGGTTTAAATCACGGAGTGCAAATCAGTAGAGCATTGGATCCTGCAATGAAATCTCAAAATCTGGATGGAATTATTATCACAGCCATCAATCAACAACCCGTAAAGGATGTGGATGATGTGAAAAAAATAATCAACAATAGAGAAACCGATCAACCGATTAGTGTGACTTTTGCCGGTCCGGGTGGAGAGAAAAGAACTTTTATTTTTCGCTAATTCGACTAATCAAAATCGATGTTCAACCCAAAAAAGCTGGAGCTTCCGGCCGTATTGAAACGGGCATAAGAATAACTTAACCGGATTTTGTTGAATTTGACGGATATTCCGCCACTCAGGCCTGCAAAAGAACGCTGGTCGATGATGCGCAATTCTTCGCTGCGCCGGAAACTGTAGCCCAAACGCAGGTTAAAACCACCTTCAGGGAAAAGTTCCACCCCCAAAATGGTGTGGCGTAAAATATTGTTGAAAAATCCGGGGTCGTCAGCGATTACATTTCCGGATAAATCGGTTTCATCGCGGTTTGTATTGCGAAAAGCCAACTTATATTGTTGAAGGTTTTCCAAAGTAAAATGCCAACGAATAGGCACGTCTTTAATGATTTGTGAGATTCCCAAATCCACTTCCAAGGGGAGGCTTTCATAAACTTCATCATAAGCCGTGAACTGTGTTCCTACATTGCGTATCACTCCGGCAATAATCAAATCCCAGTCTTCATAATAATAGGTGATTCCCAAATCCACGGCTCCTCCAAAGGAAGTGTATTGCTCGAGTTTTGAAGATATCAATTTTAGATTTGCCCCCACATAAAAATCCGTACGAGGAAAATTATATGCATATCCTAAAGAAAGCGCCACTTCTCCCCCACCAAATTCGCCGGTAGGGACTCCATCGGCCGTATAACCGTCAAAAGCTCCATAATTAATATAGGTTACTCCCGCATGAAAAATTTCGGAATCACGACTGCCATATTGAAAAACGTAGGCCGCAGAACCATAGTTTATATCTGCAAGATAATTTACATAATTCACAGCCAGATTGCGTGCCATATCATGGTTAAGACTCGCGGGATTATACAAAACCGAAGTAGGATCGTAATCGTAAGTGGTGATATTTTTCCCACCCAAAGCAGCTTGCCGGGTAGAAGTTGTCAAGTTTAGAAATTGATAGGTGTGCTTCCCGCCGATTTGGCCATGTGCCAAAAACCCCGCAAAACAGAAGCTAAGAAACATGCATTTTTTCAACATCGGCGCAAAAGTACTTATCTATGTCTTTGAAACGCTTGTGAAAGCTATTTATTTTTAAGTTAAAACTACAAAGACACAAAGTCTGCAAAGATATTGGAGTTTATGAGGAACAGAGAGGCTAGTTTAAATTTTTTTCGACCTTGAGCAAATCAAAATTATTTTTGTTTTTTCTTTTTTTCGTAATAGCTTTTTCGAAAACCTTTACGACCGAGGCGTTTGTTTCGGTTGTGGCGATTATTCATTAAAACTAAAACAAATAGTATTGCAATTCCAAGAAACACAAGTACAAGCTGAGTTTCTCCCGAAAATGATTCAAACATGTTTTTTTACTTTTATGATGTGCTAAGCCCTTAAAAGTGGTTTAGGATGCGGGTACTTTATTTCCGGTATCGCTTTCAATCATCCCGTCTTTTAAACGGATAATTCGATGTGCATGCCGGGCAACATCTTCTTCGTGGGTAACGAGAATTACCGTGTTTCCGGCATTGTGAATTTCATCGAATAGATGCATAATTTCCACAGAAGTTTTGGAGTCGAGGTTTCCCGTGGGTTCATCCGCAAGAATTATGGATGGCCGATTTACCAAAGCTCGTCCCACCGCCACCCGCTGACGTTGTCCTCCGGAAAGCTGATTGGGTTTATGATCCATGCGATCGGCAAGTCCCACATTAGTCAAAACTTCTTCTGCACGCTTCATGCGGTCTGCTTTTGCTATTCCGGAATAAACCATTGGTAAAGCCACATTCTCCAATGCTGTAGTCCGCGGCAAAAGATTGAAAGTCTGAAAAACAAAACCGATTTCCTTATTGCGAATATCCGCCAATTCATCATCAGACATCTGACTTACATCTTTGCCGTTTAAAATATATTTTCCGGATGTGGGCGTATCCAAACAGCCCAAGAGGTTCATTAAGGTAGATTTTCCTGAACCGGAAGGTCCCATAATGGCTACGTATTCCCCTTTTTCAATATCCAGGTCTATGCCCTTTAAAACATGTACGATTTCTTGTCCGAGTTGAAAATTCCGGATGATATTTCGGATTTCGATTACCTTTGCCATAGGCGCAAGCTAAGATTTTTTTCTTTATAAGACGTATTTCGTATCTATCTGTTACACGAGTTTAAAAACCTTTCTTTCGATGAACCTCAATCAATACATTCGTGAAATTCCGGATTTCCCAAAATCAGGTATATATTTTAAGGACATCACTCCGATTTTACAAGACTATGAAGCATTAAAATTTACATTAAACCGATTAGAGGAAGGACTTGAAAATATCGATAAAGTAGTGGGTATTGAAGCTCGTGGATTTATTTTTGGGGTTTTACTTGCTGATCGTCTTGGCGCAGGTTTTGTTCCGGTACGGAAAGCCGGAAAATTACCCGCCCAGAGTTTTAAAGAATCTTACTCGCTTGAATATGGAACAGATTCACTGGAAATGCATACGGATGCAATCCGCAAAGGAGAACGGGTTTTGATTCATGATGACGTTCTAGCAACCGGCGGAACGGCAGAAGCGACGTGTAAACTCGTGGAAAAAGCCGGGGGAAATATTGTGCAATGCAATTTCTTGATGGAAATCGGTTTTTTGGAAGGAAGAAAAAAATTAACGGATTATGATGTAAAAGTTTTATTGAATTATTAATGCACCATTTCTAAAAAATCCAATATTAATCCCCAAGAGCTCTTTTGGTTACCCATAATTTCCAACCTATAATAGCTTTCTGAAAAGTATTTGCTTTACTCAAATCCAAGCGTTGTTTAGAATAACTCGGAAGGAGTTTTTTATTGAGTTTGGAGAGGTATTTAAAAAAAATCTTTTTCATGCCTTTATTAAGGTAAGTGCTTAGCAAAGTTATATTAAAAAAAATAACAAGACATAAAACCAGCGAATGCTGAAGAAATCATGAAATCAATAAATTTGTAAAAAATAGGGGGTCTTCTCCCCTGTTCATAACTTTTTAAAATAAATTTAGCATAAAAAGAGGGGGTGTAGTCCAAAAAAACATACTTTTGCATACATAAAACCCCAAAAACAACTTTATGGCCACTTTACGATTCCATGCTTTAAGAGAATCTCAAAACCGCCAACCGGTAAAAATCAAACGGGAAGGTCGTCGTTCGGAAATTTTCGGACAAAACGTTTTTAATGAAAGAGCAATGCGCCAATACCTCACCAAGGATTCCTTCCACGGGGTGTTAAACGCCATTGAAAAAGGCGAAAAAATCCGAAGGGATTTAGCAGATCATATCTCTACCGGCATGAAAGAATGGGCAATTTCTAAAGGAGCGACCCATTACACCCATTGGTTTCAACCCCTTACAGGAAGCACAGCAGAAAAACACGATGCTTTCTTCGAAACTATTGGCGGAGGAGCCACCATCGAAAAATTTGGAGGTGGACAGTTGGTACAACAAGAACCTGATGCATCCAGTTTTCCGAGTGGAGGTATCCGAAACACCTTTGAAGCCCGCGGTTACACGGCGTGGGATCCCACTTCTCCGGCTTTTATTTTAGGAACCACCCTTTGCATTCCCACGGTTTTTGTTTCTTACACCGGGGAAGCACTGGATTTTAAAACGCCCTTATTGCGTTCTTTGGCCGCTCTGGATGAAGCAGCCACAGCTGTTTGTAAATATTTCGATAAAAAAGTTACTAAAGTTAATGCTACTTTAGGTTGGGAACAAGAGTATTTTTTGGTTGACCGTGCTTTGGCACAATCCCGGCCGGACATTACTTTGGCCGGGCGTACTTTGCTGGGACATTCTTCGGCAAAAGGCCAACAATTGGATGACCATTATTTTGGGTCTATCCCGAGAAGAGTTCTTCATTATATGCGCGACCTTGAACATGAATGTATGCTGCTGGGAGTGCCGGTAAAAACCCGACATAATGAAGTGGCTCCCAACCAATATGAACTTGCCCCGATTTTTGAAGAAGCAAATCTTGCCGTGGATCACAACTTATTGTTGATGGATATCATGGACAAAATAGCTGAACGTCATCACTTTAAAGTTCTATTCCATGAAAAACCTTTTGCAGGCGTAAACGGAAGCGGAAAGCACAACAATTGGTCTTTGGTAACCGATACCGGTACAAACCTGCTTGGTCCCGGAACCACTCCCACCAAAAACCTACAATTTTTAACATTCTTTGTAAACACGATTAAAGCGGTTTGTGATAATGAAGGCCTCGTACGTGCCTCTATTGCCAATGCCTCAAATGATCATCGGTTAGGGGCAAATGAGGCTCCACCGGCAATTATTTCGGTATTTATCGGTTCGCAATTAACCAAGGTTTTGGACGAACTCGAAAAAGTGACCGACGGCAAACTTTCCCCTCAAGAAAAAACCGATTTAAAATTAAACGTCGTTGGAAAAATTCCTGAAATCTTATTGGACAATACCGACCGAAACCGAACCTCTCCTTTTGCTTTCACAGGCAATAAGTTTGAATTTCGTGCAGTGGGTTCTACCGCCAACTGCTCCAATCCGATGACGGTTCTCAATGCAATCGTAGCCAAACAATTGAGGGATTTTAAAGTGGCCGTCGATAAACGCATCAAGGATAAAAAGATGAAAAAAGACGATGCGATTTTTAATGTCTTGAGAGATTATATTAAAAAATCCAAGAAGATTCGATTTGAAGGAGATGGGTATTCAGAAGCCTGGGAAAAAGAAGCGAAAAAAAGGGGATTGAGCAATCACAAAAATACTCCTGATGCGGTACAGGTGAAAATTGACGAGAAAACCATCAAACTATATGAAGAGCTCAACATTTTAAACAGAAAAGAAATAGAGGCTCGTTATGAAATCGACATTGAAGAATATACGATGCGAATTCAAATCGAGGGAAGGGTTTTGGGCGATATTGCCAGAAACCATGTGATTCCAACGGCTATCAGATATCAAAATATTTTGATTGAGAATGTGCGTGGATTAAAGGAAATCTATGGAACTTCCTTCAAAAAACACGCCCAGGAACAACTAAATATTATAGAAGATATTTCAGGACATATCGAAACCATTAATCATAAAATTACGGAGATGATTGATGCCAGAAGAAAAGCCAACAAAATTGAAGACGCCACCGAAAAGGCCTATGAATATTGTAATAAGGTGAAACCATTTTTTGAAGAAATCCGATATCATTGCGATAAATTGGAGATTTTGGTGGATGATGAACTATGGACCCTCACAAAATACAGAGAACTTTTATTCACCAAATAATCAAGTTGAATTCAAGCCTCGGTCAAGTATTTTTAACCCGTTGAAAAAAACGGGTTTTTTTATTTGATTATTTTTGCAACATGAACCAGAATCGATATGCAGGACGCGGTGTTTCCGCAGAAAAGGAAGACGTCCACAACGCCATAAAAAACACCGATAAAGGCCTGTTTCCCAAGGCTTTTTGTAAGATTGTTCCCGATTATTTAACCGGCAATAAAGAACATTGTCTTATCATGCATGCTGATGGCGCCGGAACAAAATCTTCATTGGCCTATACGTATTGGAAAGAAACCGGGGATTTATCGGTGTGGAAAGGAATTGCACAAGATGCATTAGTCATGAACATCGATGACCTTTTGTGTGTTGGTGCCACAGATAATATTCTTCTTTCCTCCACCATCGGACGGAACAAAAACTTGATTCCCGGGGAAGTGATCTCTGCAATCATCAACGGAACAGAAGAACTCTTGGAAGAACTCAGAAGTTTTGGGGTGAACATTCATTCCACTGGAGGAGAAACTGCGGATGTGGGCGATCTCGTGCGTACAATAATCGTTGACTCGACTGTCACGGCAAGAATGCAACGCAAAGAGGTTATCGATAATGCAAATATTCAACCCGGAGATGTTATCGTTGGGCTGGCTTCTTTCGGAAAAGCAACTTATGAAAAAGAATATAACGGCGGAATGGGCAGTAATGGGCTCACTTCGGCACGTCATGACGTTTTTAGCAAAGATGTTGCAGAAAAAT
Source organism: uncultured Flavobacteriaceae bacterium (assembly GCA_964410335.1). Classification (GTDB taxonomy): domain Bacteria; phylum Bacteroidota; class Bacteroidia; order Flavobacteriales; family Flavobacteriaceae; genus DASSWG01. The sequence continues at coordinate 18,548 of CAYPGZ010000017.1, forward strand.
ATCCCGAAAGCTTTGACGTGAATATTCCCTCAGAATTGGTTTATTCCGGTTCAAAAAAACTTACCCAAAAAATTGAAGGAAGTCCCCTGGATGCAGGAAAACTCGTCTTGTCTCCCACTCGTACCTATGCGCCGATAATCAAAAAAATTCTGTCAAAATACAATGCAAATGATATTCACGGAATGGTGCATTGCAGTGGAGGCGGACAAACAAAAATCCTTCACTTTATCGACAACCTGCATGTGGTGAAAGACAACATGTTTGAACTTCCCCCGCTTTTTAAATTGATTCAAAACGAAAGTGGCACCGATTGGAAAGAAATGTATAAGGTTTTCAATATGGGACATCGCATGGAGTTGTATATAAATGAATCAATTGCCGAAGATGTGATCAAAATATCAAATTCTTTTGATGTGGATGCACAAATTATTGGGAGGGTTGAAGCTTCGGAGAAGAAAAAATTAAGTATAAAAAGTAATTTCGGCACTTTTTTATACGAATGAATTTCTATCCTCATTCAAAAAAAAAGAAAATTATGCGCAAGCTGATTTTGATATTAGCTTTTTTCTCTTTTCTACAAGCAAAAAGTCAAGATATAAATTCTGATAATGAGGAGACGAAAATCTTACCGATTTCCATCCACACCTATGGTTTGATTCCCATGGACAGTATTTCCCCCATACTTGTCAAACAGATTAAACCCAGGCCAAAACCCCCTACTCCCCCTTCTTACTGGAAAAAATCTCAACAAATCGGTTTGGATTTAACGGAAGTTGCTTTTGTGAATTGGAATGCCGGCGGGGTTAACTCTATTGCAGGCCTTTTGGGCGTAGCCATTAAAAGAAATTACAACCGGAAAAACCTACAATGGAGAAACGAGCTTTTGATGGAGTATGGCGTGAATAAACAAAAGGATTTAGAGTTTAGAAAAACGGATGATAAAGTAGAACTCAACTCAACCTTTGGCTATCAACCCGATACACTTTCAAATTGGTATTATTCGGCAAAATTTAATTTCCTGAGTCAGTTTACAAAAGGCTACTCCTACCCCAATACTGATGAGAGTATTTCGCAGTTTATGGCTCCGGGATATTTATTTTTGGGTGCCGGATCAGAGTACAATTCCAAGGATGAAAATTTTGTTTTGTATATGTCGCCCATCACGATGAAATCCACTTTTGTTTTGGATCAGCGTTTGGCCGATTCCGGAGCTTTTGGGGTTAAGCCTGCAGTTATCGATGATTCGGGAAATATTATTCATCCCGGGCAAAATGTGCGAATGGAATTTGGAATTTTACTCACTAACGAATATGAAACTGAAATTTTTGACAATATTAGCTTGAGGAATAAGTTAAGCCTATACACCGATTATCTTAATAAGTTTGGAAATATTGATGTCAATTGGGAAGTGAATTTTCGTTTTGAAGTCAACGAATATGTGGTTGCAAAAATCAGTTCTCACCTTATTTATGACGATGACGTGAAAATCAAAGAAGAAAATACCAATGGCGAATTGGAAGTAAAAGGTCCGGGGGTACAATGGAAACAACAACTGGGAATTGGGGTGATTGTGAATCTTTGAATCCGGTTTTACGTATTGTATGATGCGGAGGCCAAATTATTTTTTATGCCGTTTCTTCTCTTTCATTCCGGAGTTCAAATTTTTGAAGCAACTCCTTGTTATGCATAAAAACCATTAGTTTTGTAAGCGATGAAATTACTTTTGCCCCTTGTTTTCTTGCTTCCCTTTTTTGCTTTTCCCCAAGGCCAGGCCAACAACTGGTATTTTGGGAATGGTGCGGGGTTGAGCTTCAATACTTCCCCGCCAACTGTTTTGTTGGATGGGCATTTGAGCACGAATGAAGGTTGTTCCGCGATTTCCGATGCAAACGGCAACCTGCTCTTCTACACCGACGGGAGGACAATCTGGAACGCCAACCACCAGAAAATGCCCAATGCGGATTATCTTAACAACAAAGGCCTTTATGGGGACCCTTCCAGCACATCGAGCGGCTTGATCGTCCCCCATCCGGGAAATCCCGACCAATATTTTGTGTTTACCGTTGATGAGCCCCATCACCAAAATGCAGCGGTATATCCAAATAAATTTGCAGGGACCTATGATTCCGGAGGAACAGTTCCTCAAGCAGATGATGGTCGAAACAATGGGTTTAATTATTCCATTGTAGATATGACTTTGGAAAATGGGATGGGCGATGTGATTATGAAAAAAAGAAATATCCATTTGGTTACATACGACCCCAATGATTCCCAACAAATAAAATATAAATGTTCAGAGAAAATAACCGCAGTAAACGGAGGCGATTGTAATTCCATTTGGGTGTTGACCCATTTTGTAGATAAATTTTATGCTTTTAAAGTGGATGACCAAGGCGTTGATCCCAATCCGGTCATCTCCACAATTGGTCCGACAATTCCTACCTCTGCCTACCGCCGAGCTGCAATTGGTTATTTGAAAGCTTCTCCGGATGGAGAAAAATTATTGATTGCCCATCAAACCAAATCTTTTAATTCCGCTTCCGGGCAACAAGGCCAAAACGGTGGAGTCTATCTGTATGATTTTGACAATCTTACCGGGCAAGTGAGCAATGAGCAAATTTTGATTGAAAACATAAATGCTTACGGAGTCGAGTTTTCTGCCGAATCAAAAAAAGCCTATGCAACCCTTGAAGAAAATGGTGCTGCTCGCCTTTATCAATGGGATTTGGAAGCTTCAAATATTCCCGGCTCTATTTTTGCACTCTCGGGTGGAAATATTTCATCTTCCGCTTTACAACTGGCTCCAAATAAAAAAATCTATCTTTCCTTGTTGGGAAATTCGGTTTTGGGAGTGATAAATAAACCGGAATTAAGTGGAAATGCCGCCGATTATACTACAAATATTTCTCTGGGAGCAATTGATCTTCAAGGAAGAACTGCAACCTTTGGACTTCCCCCTTTTATCCAATCTATTTTTTCTGAAAATATCAATATCATCGATAATTCAGAAGACATAAAAACCGAGTTGAAATTATGTGACGGCGAAAGTCACACCTTGGGTTATGACAATATTCCCGGCGCAACCTACACATGGTTTAAAAACGATATTTTGATGCCGGGACAAACCTCGCCCACCCTTAATATTTCACAGGAAGCGGGTACCTCTCTACCACAATCAGTCGTGTATAACTTAGAAGTAGATTTGAACGATGGCAGTTGTCCTTTAAAAGGGGTGGCCAATGTGGTTTTTTATCCTTATCCTCAAGTGATAAATACCACCTACGAGCAATGTGCTTTGGAAGACTCCACGGGTTCTTATTTCAACTTAAATCAGATTTCTTCTCAGATAATCCCTACGGGGAAAATAACGGATTTTGATTTTTCTTTTTATCATTCCTTGGCTGATGCCCAAAGTGGAATAAACGAAATTACCAATGCCGATTCCTATCAAAATTCCCAAAATACCGAAATTATATTCGTACGCGTAGTCGGAGTGGAAAGTGGCTGTGAAGCTTTTGCTGAAGTCGAACTCATCGTAAATCCCGGAACAAATAACTTTCCTTCAATTGAGCTTACAGCATGTGCCTCGCCCGAAGATGAAACGCAAAGTTTTGATTTGACTCAAATAATTCCGCAAATCACCCAAGGAAACACCATGATTCAGGTAGAATTTTATAGTGATTTGCAGGAAAGTTATACCGAAACAAACCCCATACAAAATCCTGCAAATTTTCAAAGTCAAAATACTCAAAACATATATGCGCGCACGGAGCTGAACGGCATCTGTCAAGGAATTTATAACATTCAGCTTATCGTGGATGAGGTGCCCTTTTTACCCGCGGATTTAACAGGTGAAAATAGCCTGATTTATTGTTTGGAAAATTATCCCGAAAAAATAATATTATCCTCCGGAATCCCGGAAAATGAAGAGCATCAATACACTTTTTTGTGGCAACCTATGGGAGAAACCACCCCGGAAATTGAAATCAATACCGCAGGAAAATATACTGTGCAAGTCACCAAAATTGCTTCGGGTTGTACAGCAACGAGAACTATCGAGGTGATTTATTCAGAAAAAGCTGATTTTAATCTTGACGTTGGAATTGCCAACACTATTCAGATCGTTCTCAACCCGGCAAATCTTGGAGATTATGAATACTCCTTAGATAATATCGACGGCCCATATCAAGAGGAAACACTATTTGAGAGTGTTCCGCCCGGTCGGCATACGGTTTATGCAAGAGACCGAAACGCTTGTGGAATTTCTCATCAAAATTGTGTGGTTTATGGCATTATGAAATTCTTCACGCCCAATGGAGATGGGATAAACGACAAATGGACATTTTTCCTGAATGTCGAAAATTTCAGAGAAACCAAATTGTATATCTATGACCGCTATGGAAAAACCCTTCATGTAGATTCAGGGAATTCTCCGGGATGGGATGGAATGTACAATGGAAACCCCATGCCTGCTAACGATTATTGGTATCATATTGTATTAGAAAATGGACAAGTTTTGAGGGGAAACTTTAGCTTAATTCGCTAATTGCTTTCTTTTTTCTATTTTTAATCCCAAAATCATTAGGGTGAAAAAACTTTATTTTCTATTTTTCTTTTTTTGTGTTTCCGCCTATGTTTTTTCGCAAGACATAGCGCTTTATAAGCAATTCAATGGGTATTATGATTTCACGGCCATCGGTAACACCATGAATATCGATGAAAACAACAACGGAAGTTGTGTTATTCTTACCAGTTCTTCTGCAACTCTCAACATGCAACCCGGACAAAATATAGCGGCAGCTTATCTTTATTGGGCCGGCTCTGGAACCGGAGATTTTAGCGTAGAACTCAACAATACTCCGGTGATGGCAAGCCGCACCTTTAGTTATTCTTTGGACGCAAATCGTGTTTTTTTTGCCGCTTTCGCGGATGTAACCACACAATTGATAGCCACCGGAAATGGTGTTTACACACTTTCCGAACTGGACTTGACCGCCGTGATTCCCCCTTACTGTCCCACGGGAACTAATTTTGGCGGTTGGGCAATCATGATTATCTATGAAGACTTGTCATTGCCACTAAATCAAGTGAGCGTTTATGACGGGTTGCCGGGAGTTTCTCAATTTCAAAACTCCCTCGATATAATCCTTACTCCATTGAATGTTATCGATACCCAAGACGCAAAAATCGGATTTTTGGCCTGGGAAGGCGATGAGGATCTGGCAGTTCAGGAAACATTGCAAGTAAATGGAAATATCATTAGTAATCCGCCTTTAAACCCTCCCAACAATGCTTTTAACAGCACCAATAGTTTTACCGGCTCAAGTACGCTCTATAATATGGACATCGATGTTTATAATATCGAAAGCAATATTCAAATCGGAGATACTTCTGCTAAAATATCTCTCACTTCCGGGCAGGATTTAGTGATGGTAAATTGTATTGTAACCGTTCTCAACAGCACCCTACCCGATGCTACTATTGAAATTGACACTGTGCATATTACTTGTCAGTCGAGGCAAATTCAAGTGGATTATACAGTTTATAACATCAACAGCACCGAGGAGTTGCCGGCAAATGTACCTATCTCTTTTTATGCTGATGGGATTTTGGTGGGATCAGCCGCGACACAAAATATTATTCCCATCGGGGGAAATGAAAGTGGAACTGTTACAATTACGGTTCCCGCAAATATTCCCGACAGCTTTCAACTTGAAGCTGTGGTGGACGATCCACCAACCGTGGTGGAGATAAACGAAGACAACAATGACGATTCCGTTCAGGTTCAATTATTACTTGCCGAAATCATCGAGTTGCAAGACCTTTTTGAATGCGACGGAAAAGACAACAATCAAACCGCGGTTTTTGATTTGACCGTGAATACCCCACTTGCCCTTGGCAACCAAACCGATGTAACTTTGACCTATCACGAATCGCAGAACGATGCGGATATGGATGTTGGGGCAATCACAACGCCGTCTGCCTATACCAACATTTCCAATCCACAGATCATTTACGTCCGTGTGGAATCAGACGCTGATCCTACTTGCTATGTTACCGACAGTTTTATGCTGACCGTGGTTTTTTTGCCAAATGCCTTTCAACCGGACGACATTCATCTTTGCGACGATCCTTCCAATGATGGAGTGGAAATTTTTGATTTGACAGAACAAATTCCCGCGATCATCGGCTCACAACAGGACGTAAATGTGGATTTTTATTTGACGCAAACCGATGCCGATTCACAGACAAACCCAATTGCAAATCCTGCTTCCTGGCAAAACACGACCAATCCACAGATGGTTTATGTCCGCGTGGAAAGCTCGATTTTAGACTCTTGTTATTCCACCACTTCTTTTGAAATTTCCATTGAAGAAATCGTGTTTGCAGAGATTTTTTGCAACCTGCACCAATGCGATATCGGGTTTGACAGTGCCTATTTTGATTTGACCGAAGCCGAAGATTACCTCGCCCCTGGGATGTTGGTTTTGGGATATTATACTTTTTCGATCGAGGATGGATTTGAAGAAATCACCAATCCCGAAAATTTTAGGAATACCTTAAATGCCCAAATTGTCTATGTGAAAGTGGAAAACCCATTTGACCCGGCCTGTTATTTTTTAACATCAATAAGGCTTTCAATAAAAGATTGTCCACCTTGGGTCCCCGAAGGTTTTTCCCCAAATGCTGACGGAATAAACGATACTTTTGAAATTATCGGATTATACGATATCTTTCCCAATTTCCGTCTGAAAATATTTTCTCGCTACGGCAACCTGATTTATAAAGGCAATAATGACATTCCCGAATGGGACGGCACCGCAACCCACGGCCTGAACGGAATTGGCAACCCACTCCCCACCGGAACTTATTTCTGGGTCTTGGATCTGAACCACCCGCAGTATGAGATGATGAAAGGTTGGGTTTATTTGAACCGGTGAAATAGTGAATATACATTAAAGCACTCATTCTTTTATTATCCTTTCTACAAAAACATCCTTTTTCGAACTATATATTTTCAGGAAATATACTCCTTTTTGCAACCCGGATGTATTCAATTGTACTTCATCCCGGTTTTCTTGATACGATTCTGAAAACACTTCTTTTCCCTGCATGTTGTACAAGATGATTTTCGCAATGTCCATTTCTGACAAATTGGAAACATACAACCAATCCGAGGTTGGGTTGGGATAAATATTGATTTTCCTATTTATTGGTTTATTTGTTTCCATCAGTGGTCTTGGAGAAGGAGTTCCACACCTTACAAAACTATT
>CAYPGZ010000017.1:25921-30137 GCA_964410335.1 uncultured Flavobacteriaceae bacterium
CACCATCATATCCCCGTTTACAGTAGACCCAGTACCGGTTAGCAAATATAGCTCTTGGCCCGAGGGGTGCTTGGACACTTTCAAAATATGGTTAAAAGAGTTGTAATTTAGCGCACCACCGATTGATTGATACTTCTTTCCCCAAAATATGTTGGAAAGGCTATTGTCAATATGCAGCACAAAACCATACTTAAAGGCCGTTGCAGTAGGCCCAGCTGTCCCCATGCCTGTTATAAGATAATCACTTGAATTTGTTTCCACCAAATCAAAACCGTACAGGCCATAACCCCATGTCTCTTCTATTATCGCTTCGTCAAGTAAGTTCCCATTGCCATCAAGCTTGACCACAATCAGATCCTTATGCCCCCCATTGACACCTTTATATCCGGTAAGGACAATATTTTGTTGCTTGTCCACAATGAGAGAACCCACAAAGGAATCCTCCCCGGTATAACTGATATAATTGCTCCAAAGGATATTTCCCATGTCGTCGGTCTTTACTACCAAAACACGGGTGTCGTTATTGGGTTCCACAATGGTGCCGGCAACGATATATATCCCAGAGGAATATTCCGCCATGGAGTGTTGCACAAAATGATCCACCCCAGCGCCATCTTGGATTACTTGAATGTGTGGTTGCGCGAACCCAACACACATCCATAAAAAGGAAATAAACGTGTGAAAATTTTTCATGATTTAGGTTTTAAAAGTTTGAAACATTACCAAAGATAAGATTTTTTTTGTATTTTCCCCACAACACAAAAAACTACCTTTGAATAAATTTACATTATGAATCCAAAAAAATACCCCTATTTCTTATTCCTCCTATGCTTTACGAATTGTGTGCTTTCCCAAAACCCGCCCATTATCGAGTGGGAACAAACTTTTGGCGGTAGTGGCGAAGATCGTGCATACGCGGTGGAACCAACCAATGATGGAGGTTACATTATTGCAGGGCTCACGGATTCCATCGATGGAAGTATCCCACAAATCCATGGAAGAAAAGACGCTCGGATAATCAAACTAAATGCCCTTGGGGTCATTGTTTGGGAGCAAGACTTTGGCGGTTCACAGGACGATCGTGCAGATGATGTTAGGCAGACAAATGATGGTGGGTTTATAGTATCCGGCTCGACTTTCTCCCATGATGGGGATGTTTCCCATAACCATGGCGGGGAAGATGCTTGGGTGTTCAAACTTGACCCCAACGGAAACCTTTTGTGGGAACAGACCTATGGGGGAAGCGGCACCGATATTGTCCATGCCATACAACAAACCACCGACAATGGGTATATCCTCGCCGGATACACCAATTCCACAAACGGGGACGTGGCCCCCAACCCCAATGGCGGCAACCTATGGGTTTTTAAACTGGATGCAAACGGCGCCTTGGCCTGGGAAAAAACGTATGGGGGCAGTGGGGAGGAAAAGGCTTACGGAATCAAACAGACCACCGATGGCGGCTATATCATAGGCGGCTATACCACTTCCGCCGATGGTGACGTTGCTCAAAACCAAGGCGGAAAAGATGTGTGGGTATTGAAAGTCGATGCCAATGGAGTGCTTGTTTGGCAAAAAACTTTTGGAGGCTCAAATGACGATACCATATCGTTTGACAGTGCCCTAATCACAGGCAACGATTGCATACGGCAAACTTCCGATGGGGGGTATATCATGGTGGGGACAACCTATTCCGACAATGGGGACGTAAGCCAAAACTCAGGAATTGCGAACATCTGGATCCTAAAATTGGACAGTCAGGGAAACCTGGACTGGGAACAAACTTATGGGCAGATATTAAATTTTGGAACCTCCATTCAAGAAAGCCTTGATGGGAATTATATCGTTGCGGGGACATACAGTTGGCATGACAATAATGGAGGGGATGATTTTTGGTTGTTCAAGATAAACGCGACGGGCACCTTGATCTGGGGAGGTTTTTATGGTGGATTGAGCAATGACAATCCTATGGACATTCATCAAATTTCGGGATGCAAATTTATTATGACAGGATTGGCGCGTGGATATGGCGGCGATATAAGTGAAGATCAAGATGGTACAGACCTTGCCGACTACTGGGTCGTCAAGCTCCAAATCGCGGTCAACCCACCGGTTGCAATCAGCCCACAAATATTTTGTTCCGAAGACCATCCCAGCTTGGCCGATATAACGGTCACTGGGCAAAACCTGCAGTGGTATGATAAAAACGAGAACCCGCTTCCCAGCACAACCCCCCTCCAAGGTGACGAAACCTACCTTGTCACCCAGGCCAATGATGGCTGCGAGAGCGAACCCACAATGGTCATGGTGGTTTTGGATGATACCAATGCCGTTATTTCTTCCAGTTCCCCCTCCCCTGTCTGTTTTGATACCGAGGTTGCCTATACCACCGAGGCCGGGCATGCCAACTATTCCTGGCAGGTGGTGGGAGGCTCCATAAATGCCGGTGGCGGCACTACCGACAATTTTGTGAACGTACTATGGACCAACCTACAAAATACCTCGGTAAACGTTTCCTACGATACCGCCTGTGGTCTGGCAATCGCATTCTATCCTGAAAATATAGAGGTTTGTGGTGATTTGCTGATTGAAAAAACTATCGATGACCCTAAGCCCGATATTGGCGATACAGTTCTTTTTGCCATAAGCGTATCAAATTCCGCAGAAAACGCTTTTGAAAATATTGAAATCGAGGAAATGCCACCCTCGGGATATGACTTGAAGAACCACACCGCTTCAATGGGCAGCTATGACCCGGACAGTGGAATCTGGACAATACCATTACTTGCCGCAAACTCCACCGCCAACCTAAAACTAAATATGGAGGTATTGCCCGAAGGTGAATACCTCAACACGGCAACAATTTTATCCTCTTCCCCTACAGACAAGAACCCCTCCAACAATTCCGCATCGGCTTCGGTCGATCCTGCAAACCCCACTTCGCCTTTTGCCATACCGGAAGGTTTTTCCCCGAATGGCGATGGGCTCAACGATATCTTCTTTCTCACGGGAATCGAGAATTTCCCGGAAAACAAAGTGAAAATTTTTAACCGATATGGAAGTTTGGTATTTGAAGAAATGGGCTATGACAACAATTCCACCGTTTTTCCGAACGACGGCAACAACCTGCCTACAGGGGTTTATTTTTATGTCATCACATTTCCAGAAAACAACCATCCCGGAAAAAGCATTTATAAGGGTTGGGTTTATTTGAACCGGTGAAAATATTTCAGGTTCCAATAACTTTTTGTTCACAAAAACCTAAACCCTTTTCCTTTTTGAATCGTAATTTTGCCGTTTCAAATCCTTGGCATTGAAATCTATATTTTTTGTCGTTTTCCTTTTCGGCTTTTGTTCGGTTTTTTCCCAGAATATCAGTGTGGAAACACAGCTTTATTCACCCCAGGAACTGGTGGAAGACATTTTGATAGACAGTGGTTGCATTTCCAATATTTCCGTCACCAATAGTGTTTCCGGGAATTTTGGGGGAACGGAAAAAAGTTTTGGCTATTTTGATGCCAACGGAAGCAATTTCCCATTTCAAAATGGGATTGTGATGAGCACCGGAAAACTGTCCAATGTGCCAGGCCCCAACAATACCTTAAGTGACGACACCGCTCCAAATTGGGGAGGTGACCAGGATTTGGAACAAATATTGGGCATCAACAATACCCACAATGCCACAATTATCGAGTTTGATTTTACCCCAAATTCCGATAAAGTGCGCTTCCGCTATATTTTTGCGTCGGAAGAATATCAGGAAAACGACCCCAATACCTGCATTTATTCTGATGTATTCGTTTTTTTGATAAAACCCATCGGCGGAAATTACACCAATATTGCAGTTGTCCCGGGCACTTCCACTCCTGTGGAAGTCACTACCGTGCACCCTGAAATACCGGGAGAAAACGGTTGTCCCGCTGAAAACGAACTCTATTTCGAGAGTTTTAACGGCACAAACTCCCCCATCAATTTCAATGGACAGACCACGCCCATGACGGCTGAAGCAGATGTGATTCCGGGACAGGCATATCACATCAAACTCGTGATTGCCGATGATAAAAATTATCGATACGACTCGGCCGTGTTCCTCGAAGCCGGGAGTTTTGGCATCAGCGCAGATTTGGGACCGGACCGAATTGGGAAAGACGCTTTGTGCTTCGGAGAAACTTATTGGTTACAAGTAGCTCAGACCGACCAAAATCCAATTGGATAT
>CAYPGZ010000018.1:0-30048 GCA_964410335.1 uncultured Flavobacteriaceae bacterium
TGCAACGACCACAATAGGTACGACCTCATTACCGGTTCGCCGGTGACCAAAGGCTTGGAATATCCCTTGCTCGTCTATCGCGTGGTGGACAACGGGAACGGGACGATTACGGTTTCCAATTAGGAATTAATCAACTGGTTGATTGGATGAGTAGGCGAGGCATTCAATTCAAAATGATGTGTTTCGCAGCTTAGATTTTTCAATCCAAAAGCCGCTCTATTTCGTTTTCCAGGCTGTGCACGTACACCATAGGGTCTGTTACCAATTGGCCATCATAGCGTAATTTGCCGTTTTTAAGAATGAAAAGTTGGGGATAGCCTTCAAAGCCCAGTCTTTTACCAACAATCGAATCATGCTCTTCGGAATATATGGTTTTGAAAGCATAACCAAACTTGTCGGTTATTTGCACCGCTTCTGCAAAAGTGTCTTCCCCCCAACGAACATAAACTGAATAAAATGCAATTTCAGGATGATTTTTATACTTCAAGTATTCTTCTTCAAACGCGGGCATTTTTCGGATACATGCACCACAGTGTTTGTTCCATAGGTCGAGTACCACAATTTTGTCTTTTTCCAAAATTACTTTTTGCCCATTTTTGTCCACAAGTCCCCATGCAGGAAAATCTTTTTCGACATGGGAATTGAAGTTGACATAAAAGCTAAACCAATTTGGGAATGCGACCAGCCCAATGAATGCAAAAACCGGAATCGCCACAAAAAAAGTCCACCATGCCTTTTTTTGTTTGGCGAAAATGGCCGCAAAAGAAACCAAAGGAATAAAAAGAATATATGGGAAACCCCTTACAAAACTACTGTTCTGAAAAATCATAGTTCCCAAAAACAAAATGCAAATGGGAAGCACGAACAGGAGAAATTTTTTCCTGTTCGTGGCAAACCCACCTGTATTATATACTATATAACCAATGATGAATGTAAAAGATAAGGTTGCAAACAGCATCCATTTATGGTTATCAGTAATAAAAGCTCCTACAACCAAATAAAAAACAAGGATTGATATTGCGACCAAAATTGGAGCTAATTTTTTCATAACCATTTATGTAGAGATTTTCTATTTTGTTATAAAAATCAATCTTCAAAAACACATAGTTCATCACACGGGTCTAAAAGTAAAACGCTACATCCCACAACTGTTTCCTCACAACCAACTTCTTCGCAACTCATACCGGGACACTATTCCCAATTGCAATTACAATCCGAAACACCCAATGGTGGTGGTGGATCAGCGACGATTCCATTAATAACCCCTCCTTCATCAGATTCAAACATACCAAAAAAATCGTTTTCAGGAGTGATTTTTTTGGGAATTTCCCAACCCGCATATGCCAAAATAGAAAATGGAACAACCAAAATAGACATAGAACGCTTGTTCCATATTTCCAATATTTTGGATGTGGAGCCCCATGAACTTTTGAAAGGCGAAAAAACCCTATATCAACTCCACAATGAGCGTGCTTATGGCTTCGTGGAAAATCTTTATCATGATAATAAAGAAATATATCAAAAGCTCATCCTTCAATTGGAAAAAGAGAACCAACGGCTTAAAAAAGAAAATGACAGGTTGTCCAATCTTTTGAAAAAGAAAGATTGAGGTTTTGGAGTTTGGAAAAATCGTTCTAAAACCTCAACGTCACTCCCACCAAAAAGTTGATGGTTGCCTGCGGATAATAGCCCGCGCCTTCGACCGTCCTGAAACCGCTCGGATAGGTCGGGTCTTCCACATCGTAAGCAAAATAATAGCCATTGGAAACATATTCCACATCAAAAATATTGTTGACCAAACCGGTAAAAACGATTTCTTCCATAAAAAACGGAGCGTCTTTCCAAGTGTATTGAACATTGAAATCATTGATGAAATAACTGTCCAAAAGCGAAGCTTCGGCTTCGATGTTGCTCATGTATTGCTCGCCCACAAACTTTGACAACAAGCGCAATTCCAGATTTTTCACGGGTTCATAAATGATTTGATTTCCCGCGACGATTTCCGGGGAGAAGGAAATATCGGTGTCGCCAAATTCCATCAATTCACTATTAAATAAAGAAACAAAATCCAGGTTCCTGTTTTGGCTTACCGCAAATGTGGGTTGCACGGCCAATTTTTCAGAAAGCTCCAGATGAGCATTTAACTCTAACCCCAATCTATAGCTTTTCCCGCTGTTTTCGCGAATGGGCGCGCCTTCTTCGTCGATTGCACCGGTCAACACCAATTGGTTTTCATAGTGCATATAATAAGCATTGGTATTTATTTTGATATTTTCCTCTTCAAATCGCCATCCCAACTCAAAGTCATCGAGTTTTTCCGGTTCGGGATCTCCGTTTTCATAATCACCACGGTTGGGTTCGCGATGAGCCCTGGCAAAAGAAAAATAAAATTGATTTGATTTATCCAACTGATAAGTCAAGCCCAATTTTGGATTAAAAAAGGTAAAGTGGTCATCCACCATCAATTCTGTTCCATCGGCGAGAGGGCCTTCGGTTTCATAGGTCACATCTCGAACTTGCAAATCAATATAAGCAGCAAAATCAGATGAAAACGTCCAATCCAGTTTTCCATAAATATTGAAATCCGTTTTATAGCCGGTATTGAAATAATAATTTTCATAAGGATCATTGTTCGGGGCAAATCGCGTGTAAATCACTTCCCCAAAATGATCACCGACATAGCGATTCCAGCCACCACCCAAGATTGCATCGATTTTGTTGTTTTTATAATTTACACTAAAAACCGCTCCATAAAAGTCATTGTCCAACCAGCTTCGATCAACCAAATCGGAGGTGGTTTGCAAAGTTCCATTTGCCATAAATGGTTCCATTCCATAATTCACCAACTCTCCATCCTCTTGATATTCTTCATAATAACCTCGCCCATAAGTGTAATGCAAAGCGATATTTGAAGACCAATTTTCATCGTATTCTTCATTCCACATCAACTGAAAATGATCTTGGGCATAATTGTCTGTCTGATTTTCATAAAACTTCACATTCCCCTCTTCATCGGTATATAAACCGGCCGGATTATACGTCCGGTTGGTGCTTAAGGTTTCAGCATCAATTCCAAACCACGCTTGATAGGTTTGTTCGTTACCTCCAAAAGTTAAAGCTTTGATTAAGGTATTTTCATCCACATATACTCCTTGAAGAAAATAGGATTTCAAATCGGAGAAAGCCCGGTCGATATAGCCATCGCTTTCGATTTTGGACAATCTTCCATAAAAAGCCCAATGTTTATCCAGCAATCCGGTATTCACTTCAACCGTATGTTTATGGGTATTGAATGAGCCAAAACTATTGGAAACTACAGCCGAAGCTTTTTCTTTATATGATTCTGTCAACAAATTGATACTCGCTCCGAAAGCTGCGGCACCATTGGTGGAAGTTCCTACACCACGTTGCAATTGCAGACTTTCCACCGAGGAAACAATATCGCCCAGATTTACCCAAAAAGAACCTTGGCTTTCAGAATCATTATAAGGAATTCCGTTGATAGTCACGTTAATACCACGTCCGGAGGTCCCTCGAACCCGAATTCCGGTGTAGCCCACTCCTGCTCCGGCATCACTGGTAGTGACTACCGAAGGCATAAAATTCATCAAAATGGGTACATCTTGACCTAAATTTCGGTTTTCGATTTGTTCCTGAGTTAAATTACTGTGGGTGATGGGTGCATCATTATCCACTCGCACAGACGAAAGGAATACAGCGTCCAGATTTTCCGAAACCTCCGCCAAATCGACATCCAGATTCAAATTTGAATCTAAAACAATTTCAATTTCCTTTTCATTTCCATGGGAAAAAACCAGGGTGTAAACCCCTTTTTCCAAAGTAAGACGATAATTTCCGATTGAATCGGTAACGGTTCCTTGGGAAGTGCCTTTCACCACTACAGCAGCATTAATAAGTGGTTGTCTGTTTCTGGTAACTTTTCCCTCAATGGTGAATTCCTGTGCAAACGATTGAAAGCCCAGCACAAAAAGGCTTGCGAAAAAAAATACTGATTTCATCCGTAATTGGTTTTTTATCCACTTTCGGAGTGGACTTACGGATAAAAGGGGCAATTATCCTTTGGTTGAACAATTGTTTTAAAAATAAAAAATCCTATTTCAAATTCTTCCCAAAAAATGGAAGCTGAAATAGGAGTACATACTATTCGAAACAAATTAAGCGTTTCGGTTTCCCTTGGCGGCATTACCCGCCCAGGTTCATTGGGTATAATCTCAGCTTTTTTCGATTCTTTAATCTGAATTAAGCACCCCTTTGAGATTTCAGGTGCAAAGGTATAACAGTTTTTGAGATGACCATATTTTCCCGGGTCGAATGTGGAAAAACTCGCTTTAAATCGCGAAATTCGTATCATGAAAAACACTAAAAAATCCATAACCTTTAAAGTGGTAATGGGTTATGTGCTGGTAATCATTTTGGCAGTTTTTGCGGTTTGGGCTGTGTATGACCAAATTGCCAATATCACAAAAGCCAACAAAATCGGAAATGTCAACAATCAAAAATTATTGTTGATAAGTGAGGCTGTAACCAATTTGTATGTTGCTGAAGGAATCAGCCGAAATATTATTCAAAATGAAAATTCCGAACTTCTTCCCGGGTTTCATGCCGAAATAGACACCATCATCTCCACCATCGATTCCTTAAAAAAACTTTATGAGGGCGAGGAGATGAAAAGCGAGCTGGACAGTATTTCCGAATTGTTAGTCCTAAAAGAAGAAAACCTGAAGGAGTTGTTGACCCTTCGCCAAGAAGCTTCTACAGACCGATATTACTCGCAACTGATGGAACGTTTGCGTCCGGATTCTCAACTCGACAATCTGGGACCGGAAGTGAGAGAACTTTTATTGCGATTGGAAAACTACAGGCAATCTCGTGGTGATTCGCCCGAAAATCGCAATATAGAAATGACAGAAAGTGTGGAATCGCTTAAAAACTCTCTTCGTGAAATTATGGACGAATGGGAAAGTGAGGAACGCCAATATCAACGTACGGTTTCGGCAAAAGAAAATGAACTGTTGGAGAACGACCGTCAGCTTTCTTCTCAGCTTCGGGAAATCCGTACAGAAATCGAACGAGAAGAAATCCAAAAATCCTTTGCACAAGTTGCCGAAACACAAAAGAAAATTGAAGAAACAAGTGTCCTTATTGCCGTGATTGGCGGAGGTTCTCTTTTGGTGATTTTACTTTTTATTATTTTGATTATCCGCGACACCAATAAAAGTCAGCAATATCGAGAAGAACTGGAAAAATCCAAAAATTTTGCCGAGAGCCTTTTGAAAGGACGCGAGCAATTGATGGCTACCGTTACCCACGATTTGCGTTCACCCTTGAACACCATTTCCGGATATTCCGACTTATTAAAAAAAACAAACCTGGATGACAAACAAGCACATTACTTGGATCATCTGAAAAAATCCTCTTCTTACAGTTTACGATTGGTTAATGATTTGCTGGATTTGTCCAAACTCGAAGTAGGAAAAATGACTATTGAGGAACTGCCTTTTGTGCCAAAAGATTTGATTGAAGAAAGCCTTCCCCGTGCGCTTCCCGCAGAAGATCCCAAACAACTTTTTGTGTCAAGAAAACTTTCAAAAAATCTAGAGCAACAAGTGGTCGGAGATCCTTTTCGGATACAGCAAATTCTTACCAATTTGATTTCGAATGCTTATAAATTTACCGAAAAAGGAACTATAGAGATTTCGGGAGAATTAAGCCCACAGACAGAAAAAACCGCCGAATTGAGCATAAGGGTTGGAGATACGGGAATAGGAATTTCAAAAAAACGACAAAAAATCATTTTTGAAGAATTTACCCAAGCCGAAGATTCTATTGAGAAGGAATATGGAGGTTTCGGACTCGGGCTGGCTATCAGCAAGAAAATGACCAATCTGCTCAACGGCACGATTAAAGTTGAGAGTGAACCCGGAAAAGGCAGTGTTTTCACGGTGAGTATTCCTGTGAAAAGCAGTGAAACAAAAAAACTTTCCGTATCCACCGAGGAAGTGGACATACATTTCAAAAATTCAGAAAGTTTTCGAATTTTGATCATCGATGATGAAGAATCACAGCTGGCTCTCACTTCGGAAATACTAAAACAAGCAGGTTTTAAGTATGAAAGTTCAAGCAATCCCAAAAAGGCATTGAGAAAACTTCGGCACGAAAAATTTGATTTGGTGCTAACCGACATTCAAATGCCAAAAATGAATGGTTTTCAACTCATTCGAAATCTAAAAAAATCAGTAAAAACTGCCGAAATTCCTGTGATTGCTCTCTCCGGTCGAACTGAAGTAAAAGAAAGTTTGTATTTGGAAAAGGGCTTTAAAGGAAGCTTGACCAAACCTTTTTCAGCAAACAAATTGTTAGCTTTGATAGGAAAGACCTTAAACCTCGAAAAAGAAACAGTTTCACCAACATTTCAAAAAGAACAGGCTCAACAGTTCTCCGACAAATCGACAACTCAAAAACCTTACGATCTTTCAGACATCGAAACTTTTGCCCAAAACGACCGGGAATCCATCAAGGGAATTCTAAGCACTTTTGTGGAAAGCAATTCAGAAAATCTAGAGGTTATGCAAAAATCTGCCCGGGAAAAGAATCTTGGAAAACTCGCAGATACGGCTCATAAAATGCTGCCGATGTTTCGTCAATTAAAAATCGAATCGCTTATTTCAAGCTTAGAGATTTTGGAAAAAGCAGATAAAGAAATCCTCGGAGAAAAACATCTCGATCTTATCGTGGATAAAACCGTAGATGAAGCACGAGCAATTCTGAAAAAATTAAAATCAGAACTGTAAATATGGCGGAGAATCAAATTCCGTACTGCTTTAATTTGTTGTAAAGAGTTTTCCGGTCGATATCCAAAATCCGTGCGGCTTTGCTTTTGTTTCCTTTGGTTTTTTTCAAGGCATTCAGAATCATTTCCTTTTCATTTTCGTTTTTGAAGAGGCTGAAGGATTTTTCGTCTTCGGGTGTTCGTTCGGCAATTTTTGAAGGAAGTACATCAACCTCCACCAGCTTCCCGGAGGTAAGTAACACTGCCCTTTTTATGGTATTTTGAAGTTCCCGTAAATTTCCCGGCCAAGGATATTCCTCGAATTTCTTCAGGGTTTCATCAGAAAAACCGAGTATGTTCTTTTCGAGCTCTGTATTGGCTTTATCCAGAAAATGAGTAGCAAAAAGCATCAAATCCTCCTTGCGGTTTTTAAGCTGAGGAACTTTTATGGAAAACTCATTTAAGCGATGATACAAATCTTCCCGGAAACTTCCTTTGCGCACAGCTTCTTCCAAATTTTCATTGGTGGCTGTGACTACCCGAATATCCACCTCAATTTCCTTGTTGCTTCCCACAGGTTTTATTTTTCGTTCCTGTAATGCGCGCAACAATTGCACTTGCAACTCATAAGACAAATTTCCGATTTCGTCCAGAAAAAGGGTTCCTTGGTTTGCAGCTTCAAAGTGTCCTGTTTTATCATTCACCGCCCCGGTAAAAGACCCTTTCACGTGACCAAAAAATTCACTCGCAGCTATTTCTTTTGGAATAGTGCCGCAATCCACTGCCACAAAAGGATTTCCAGCACGTTTGCTGTTATCGTGAATGCGTTTAGCCACCATTTCTTTTCCGGTGCCGCTGTCGCCGATTATCAAAACCGACATGTTTGTAGGAGCCACCAATCGCACATAATCTTCCAACTTTTTTGCCTCATCGCTGACTCCTGTAACAAAAACCGGTTCTTGCAAGCTGGTTTTTTCCTTCTCTTTTAAAGAAGTTTTTTGGGGTTGGTTTTGCTGACTAGAATCTGCTTTCGCAAGCTCTTCGGAAGTAGAAGAAGAACTCGCTTTTTCTATGATTTCTAAAAGCTTATCTGGAGAAAGAGGTTTTGATATATAATCGAAAGCCCCTTTTTTGATTGCATCAACAGCCAAATTCACCTCCGCATAACTCGTCATCATGACTACTTTTGTTTTCGGATTATTTCGGGTTATGGTTTCCAAAATAATGTTGCCGTCTTTTTCGGGAAGGCGCACATCGGTGAAAACAATATCAAATGTTTCTTGGCTAAGGATTCTAAGCGCTTCTTCTCCCGTAAATGAAGTTTGAACCTCGAAATCTTTTTTTTTCAAAAAGGTTTCCAGCATTCTGCAAAAAGCCACATCGTCTTCAACTATTAAAATCTTTGCCATTCCGGGTATTTTTTTTCACCTACAAACTTAACTAATCCTTATCTGCTTTCGCCATATTCCGAAAAAAAAGAATAAAAAAAGCTCCCCGCAGGGAGCTTATAACCTGACTTAAAAAAGTCAGGATGGGGGGACTTTAATGGCATTAGGATTTGGGCTTAATCCATTTTCCGTTTCTATCGGCATAAACCCAACCTTTTTCTCCATTTTCGTTAATGAGTAAAAGTTTGTAGGTTCCGTCTTTAGCAACATAAGCCTCAGAAACTGTTGAACCTTCAAAATCTCTTTGAGCCGCAGCTTTTACCGAAGCGGGAAGAGCAGTCAATTCCACTTTTGAATATTGATCTTGCTTTTCTGTTCTTTCGGTTACTTGCTTCTGCTCTTTTTTATCTTGTCTGTCCACCTGTGCATTCGCATTCGTGGCAAACAACATTCCGAGTGCCATTATCGGCACAATCATTAGCTTTTTCATGATTATTAAGTTTTTAGGTAAAATTTGGGGGTAACTGGGAACGACATTTTGCCGTTCTCTCTTCTTCCGAAACTATTTTTTAGTTTCGTCTTGCTCTTTGTTCTTCTTCTCTTTTGGCTTTTTCTTTTTTTGCTTCAGCCTTAGCTTCACGCACTTCTGCACGAGCTTCAGCCTTTTTTTCTTTTGCTTCGGCCTCGGCTTCTGCAACTTGCTCTTGGGCTTTGGCCTTGGCTTTTTCTACTTTAGCCTCTTCTTTTACTTCTTTTTTCTCTTGGGCATTCACATTTGTCGTGAATAATAGACCCAAAGCCACGAAAGGCACAATCATCAGCTTTTTCATTTTCTAAGGTTTTTTAAGGGTTAATATTAAAAATGGTTTTGGTTGGTTACGTATAACTAAAATGAAATATTTGTGCCAGTGAAAACAATTTCTCTTTTCTACAAAAACAAAAGCCTGTAAACCATGCTGTTACAGTGATTAGCTTTAAAAAAATATGAAATTCTATTTTTGTGGAAAGCGGGGAATTCCACAAAAAAGTGTGGAAATTATACCCAATTTATCTAAGAAGGAATAGGATTTATATTTCGGGGTCTTTTCGGCGTTCTTTTTTTTCTGCTTGTAGTTTCTTTTCTTGCAATCGTTTTTGTTTGACCGCTTGAGAAGGTTTTGTTTTTTTTCGGGGTTTCGGTTTTTTCAAAGCTTCTTTCACGACTTTCAGAAACTGCTCCTTTACCAAAGCCTTATTCTTATGCTGACTACGGGTTCTGTCGGAAGAAAGAATCAGGACATTATTTTTTGTAAGGCGAGTTTTGAGGTTTTTCCGGAGTCTTTCAATTTCCTTTTCTGTAAAAATTTTGGTGTGCGTCAACTCCCAGGAAAGTTCGACTTTGGAAGAAACCTTATTGGCATGTTGTCCCCCCGGTCCACCGCTCAAAACAGCTTTGAACTCGAGTTCTTTGAAAAGATTTTCTTCATTGAACATACCGCAAATTTTGAGAAACAAAATTAGTTAATGAACTTTATTCCCCAAACCTTTAAGCACCTCGATGCCCTGATTTCAAGAGATCTATAAGAGTTTTTACCGGATGGAAACTTTGCTGAGGCACTTCGACAAAAATACTGTTCCATTTTGCCATGGCTCCATTCCACAAACCGGGAAGTTCCAAAGCTTTTATTTCTTTTCCATTCACAGATTTATGGGAGAGGAAGGCTTGTTTGGAATCGGAAAAATTACGCAGATCAAATTTATTTCCACGATAGTCCCGCACCCCACAAACCACATCCACCGGATTGAAATGCGTTGCTTTTTCCAAAATATTTTTTTGGTGGGAATTTTTCAAATCAATTTGAGCCGTTTCAACGATTTGCAAAGAAGTTTCACCTGTTTTTTCTTTCACCCAAAAAGGCCCTCCCCCCGGTGCGCCGGTGTTTTTCACCATTCCACACACTCGGATGGGACGGTTTAAATAGTAGCTTATCTCCTCAGGACTTTCCGCCCGGATGTTGAGTTTTTGTTCCAAAAAAGCGCGTGCTTCCGTTAGGATTGAAGCTTTATCGTGTATTGAATCCATCTCATGTAAAAGTCGAAATGCTTCGGCTTGAATCTCCAATAAAAATCCCGCAAGTGCCTTTTTGTAAGTTGAAATAAGGGGTAGATTTTTCTCTACGGAAACATTATCGATGTTTTTTATAAAAATTATATCCGCATCGATTTGATTCAGGTTTTCCAATAAAGCGCCGTGTCCTCCCGGACGGAAAACTAATTTTCCATTTTCATCCCGTACCGGTTGATTCTGCATATCAACAGCGATGGTATCGGTTTTTTTTTGTTGAAAGGAATAAGAGACCTGAAAATTTCCGGTTCTTTTTTCTTTGATTTTTTCCACAGCATTTTCGAATCTCTCCAAATGTGATTCTGATATGGTGAAATGCAATCTCGTTATTCCTTTTTTTGTGGCATAAGCTTCGGCTTCCACAAAATGTTCTTCGAAAGCTGTGCGGATTTCGGTGGGATATTTATGAAAAGGAATCAAGCCTTTGGGAAGAGACGAAAATTTTTGAAGCAGCGTTTTCAGCAAAATCAATCTTTTTTCTCCCTCGTCCCGCTTCTCGAAATCAGGATATGATTTTTTGGTTTCGGAAAGCAGTTCGTGATAAAAAGGAAACTCGGGAAGGTGTTTAAAAAAATCCTGTATTGTTTTATCTCGGATTTTCTCCTGTCGAAACGCCTCCGGAGAATTGGAAAAATCAGAATAAAAAACCTGCAAAAACTTAAACATTCGTGTTGCGGCACCACTTGCCGGAACAAATTTTATTGCCTCAATGTCGCGACCCTCATAAACGCGAACATATTTTTCCACCTCTTTTTCGGAAAATTTGTGGATACCGTTATGGATACCGGCAGGAGCTTCGAGGTGCAGAAAAGGAATTCCGTTATGAAAAAAATCGAGTTGATTTTGATATTGGTCAAGTGTTAACCCATGCGATATAATCTGTTCGACATCTTTTGGCTCCAGGTGATTTGTCTTCAAAAAAATCAGTTTTATCAGTTCAACAAAAGCTTAGAACAAAGGTCGTAATTTTGAACAGATAAAATCGGAAAACTACCCCTATTCACAAAATTTAAAATACGTACAGAGTTTTTCGGTTATTTCTTTTTCACTAAGGCCTAATTTTCTCAAATTTTTTACAAAAGAATCCAGTTCTGCTTTTTTTGTATCGTAGGTATTTTTGTCCAAATAGTTCAACTGGTTCATTTTGATTCGGGTGAAATCCGGATATTCTTCATTGGATACTCCCCAAGAATAAACATTTCCTTTTTTCAACAAATTCCCACCCACAAATAGGGTTAAACTATCGCCTTCTACTTTCATTTTAGTGATGCTGTTTGTGGCATTTTCTTTTAAAAAGAAATAATGTGCCGAAGCTTTTTCAATAGGCGCCCAGGTGAAAACTACTTTATTCATATACGTGGAAATACTGTCTGCCGGGGAGATCAAAATATCAATAAGCCCATCCCGATAGATGTTTCCCGTGTTGGTTTTTGTATTTTCTTCGCTATTGATTTCTCGCCAGACATATGCAAAATATTTACTTGAAAAACCTTCTTTATCCTCATTCATTTTAAATTTTTCGAAATTGGAAACGGCATATTTTCCGGGGGATTTTAGTTGAAAAACTTCTCCTTTGTTATTGAGCAGCGTCAGTTGATCTTCATTTTTCAGCGAAACTTCACCCGCTCTTACAACCGCTCCTTTTGTGAGGGTTCCTTTTTTGGAAGCTTCTGTGTGAATTGGGGAACCTTTGACTTCAAATACGGCGTATTTTGATTGTGCATTACAAATCAAAGGAAACAAAATCAGTAAAAACCTTAATCGTGATAATAGCTTTTCCATTGGTATTTTTTATTTAATTTATGAGCAATTACTTCATACAATTCGATAAACTCCATCCCGATCACAAAAAAGGCGATGCTGTGTTCGGGTTCAAAAATTATTTTTTTATTGTAAAGGGCAAAAGTCAACCACAAAAAAAGGACAGTCACCCCGAGTTGTGATATTTTTACATACAGCGCATATCCTGCCGGCACATTCACGCTGATCCAGATAAAAAAAACAATCCCAAAATAGGTAAGCGATAAAGCCGTCAAATAATCCACCCAAGCGGGAACCTCCCAAAAGTAATTTTCATCCAAAATCTGTTGTATGATATTGGCATGAATAACCATTCCAAACATATCGGGTATGCCTTTTCCCGCAGAAACGGGGTTTAAGGGTGTGAAAAATTTATCTTCAATATCGGTGGGACTTTGATGTGGATAACCCAGATAACCCACCAACACTATTTTTCCTTCCATGGCGGGAATACTTTCCAAGGACATACATTCGTCATAGGAAAAATTTAAAAATGCATCCAGATTTCCGGTGTAATTTATGGGTTGTTGTCGGGAAAGTTTTTTTTGAATTTCTTCTTCCGGCCAGTTATTTTCGAGATATTTGGAAACCACAGTGGCGGCAAGGGAAGCATGTAAGCTGTCTCCAATACGGTGAAATGCCTGAAATTCTCGAATGACGGTTTCTTCTGAACCAAAATTTATATTGGTATAACCGGTGTTATCGAGTTTTTTTTGGGTATTCCCAAAATCATAATTCCATTTTCCCTCCACATAAGCTTTGGCTCGCACTACATTATCTTTTTCCAATTGAATTTGAAGCAAGGAATCCACAAAAGGATCTTTCTCTCCTTTGAAAATAATATCCAGACCTATTACTTTTGGATTTTGGTCTTGGATATGTCGCAGCAATTCTTGTATTTGGAAACGATCGCCTTGTTCTACATTTACCAAAATGACCTTATCAGAAAGTGTGGTTTCATTGAGTTTTTCGGAATAATAAATATCAAAAAAACTAAAATCTTTGAACGCCTTGGTAAAGGGATCGAAGATAGAAAGGTTAACCACCAAAAAAGAAACTCCGATAATAAAGGCCGAAGCCATTACCAGACATAGAAATCCATCGCGAAGAAGATATTTTATTTTGGTAGACATTATTTTAAAATATCACTATATCAATTCCCGATTCTTTATTCAAAATCTTGTGCTGAACCTTTCTCATGGATTATTATTTCATCCGGATAGACGTCTATGTTTGGTGATCCCCTTACAAGGAAAAAACTATAAAATTTTAGTTGGTGTAAACGTGCCTATTTCATCAGTTTTTTTACCATTCCCCCAAACGAGTTAAGGTATTTATCGCTTCTATATTGCCTTGTTTTGCTGCACTTCGCCACCATTCGATGGCCTTATCTTTGTCTTTATCTATTCCTTTTCCTTTGTAGAGCATCCAAGCCACTTTTTCTTGGGAATAAGCATCCCCCATTTCGGCTGCTTTGATGAAGTTTGTATAGGCATCAGAATACATTCCATCGTTAAAATATGAATTTCCATTAGCGATATAAACCGCTAATTTTTCTCGCCCGGAAAGATTATTGTTTTCAATTTTTGTGGTATTGGGGGGAGAGATGGTATTTTCATATTCGATTTTTGACAATAATTCGGTGGCTTGTACTTTATAGTTATTTGCCACCCCGGATTCCAATGTTTTTTGGAGCCAATATTTTGCTTGATTTAAATCTTTGGGAAATCCAGCTGCACCGTGATAATAATAATAACCAACCAGATATTGAGCTTGCCCAAAACCTTTTCCACTGGAGCTCAACAAGAGAGCTTTCCCCTTTTCAGCATCAAAGGAAACTCCTTGTCCTGAGGAATACATATATCCGACATAACACTGGGTTTTTGCATCTTTGGCCTCCCCTCCTTTGGTCAGTAATTCAAAAGCTTTACTCCACTCTTGATTTTCGAAAGCTTTATATCCTCTTTCCAATGTACCGGCTTCACTTTCACCTTTCATGATTTTTTCAAACTCGCTGTTTCCTATCAATTTATTGATTTCAGAAATCTTATTTCCGTCTGTTTTCGGATCGCTAAATTGGAGGAATTGGTTTCCATAACTGATGGCTTTGTCATAAAGCCCTCGATTATAGCATTCAACCCCCATTTCATAAAGCACAATTGGGTTTTGAAAGAAAGAGGATTTGTTGGAATTGGTATTGAGATAAAGCGAAACGATTTGTTTTATTCTCGCCTGACTATCCAAATCTTCAATACTTAAATAATTGATATAGGCATTTTCTGCTTTGGTTTGTTCCCCCATTCCGGTAAGACAAAGCGCTTCAAAATAACGTATATCCTCTGTATATCCTTTATAGTATTTTGTTCGGGCGAGATCTAAAATCTGATAGAGTTTATTAAATTGCTCTATCGTTAAAATACTGTAATTTTCCTTCAGGTTGGTTTCTACGTTGGCCACCATGGTTTTTGCAATTTCGTCAATATCTCCATCGCGCACTTTCACTACTCTTGTTCTTTCCACCGAATTCCATCCTTCACTAGCTCTTTCTGCGCGTTGTGCCCTTGCAGGGTGGGTTGCCGTAGCCCTTTCGGATAGTATTGTAGTGGCAGCAAGGGTTTCCTCTTCGGTTGCTCCCATCAAGGCCAATGCTCGACCCGCAAAATAATCAGCCTGAAGTTCATAATCGTGATTACTGGTTCCATTATTCATACTATGCCCATTAATATGATGACCAATTTCATGGGCAAGCACAAATTTTGCAGACCAATTGTTATGGGTTTTATTCACAATATTCTGGAGCATCGAAGGGTCGTAAAGAACATAACGCACTTCTTTTCCTTTGATGGTAAGATTTTTGGCTACTGCGTTATTAATCTTATCACAAGCTTTTAGTTTAAAGTTTGCTCCTTCAATGCTATTGATTCCAACAGTTGCCAAAATCTGATCCACTGTTTCCTCAATTTCTTTTTGGGTGCTCATAAACCCCAAATAGGCTGATCTACATATTTCATCCAGCTCTTCTTCGGTTTCTGCATGAACTACATCTTGAAATTCCTGAGAAAATACCGGAGTGATAAATACCATACACATCATGAATTGTAAGACTCTTTTTTTCATCGTTTTGGTGTTTGTGGTTTTTCCTTTGCTATCTTTAAAAATTCCTTAGTAAGGGTGTCGGTTATTTTTAGTACAATTTGCCCTTCCAGAGATATAAACCCTAGACTATCCGTATTTTCGTCGAGCAATAAGGACAGTCTTCTTCCATTGTGGTTCATTTCAAATTGAAAATCAGGATCAAATTGAAAGTTTTCTTCGGTTAGCGGACTGTAATACTCATTTTTTAAGATATTTTCTGTCCGCCATTTTTGACTGACTTCATAATTTTTTACGAATTGTGTCTTTCGACCAAATTCGGTCTTAGCACTATCTACGGGCACTGATTCTATTTTCATGATTTTTATAGAATCGGTATTCATCACAACATCATAATTTTCTTTCCCAATATAATCTTCGAGGGTATGGGGTTGATCTTGCGAAAAAACTAAGTCGGCAGAGGATTGCTTTTCTGCAATTACCGCTTGAGGCTCCTTACAGCCGGCCAGCATCAAAATTGACAAAACAACCCAAAAGCCCATATTTTTCATTAACTGCGTTTAATATCCAAAACCATTAAGGCAACTGTTCCTTTTTTAAATTTCGCTTCAAACTTCATCTTCTCTTTTGAAAGCTCCATTGTTTCTTTGGGGATAAGTTTTTCATTAAAAATCACATACAGTTTGTCCGTAATCTCGCCTTCCAGCTCATCCAATTTACGACTTACTTCGGCGGCATCTATTTTTTCAAGTGAGAATATGACAATGGTATAATCCGACTCCACATCTCCACTTAAACGGAAAAAATATTCTTTGCCGGGAACAACCAGTTCGGCTCCAATATCAGAAATATAAGTACTGATATTTTCTTGATGAGGAAACAAAAGCCCATTTTTTCCGCTGCTGTCTGCCCCAAAAACATAGACATATGCCGGTTGGTTTACTGTGGCATACATTCGGTAGAAAGTGTTGGCACCATAGCGTTGAGCAGTTCTATAATCACCGATGGTTTTATCTTCGGTTTCTTCTTCTTTCACCACATCCTGCCATCCAAGTACATTTTTAGTGAATTTTCCATCTCCCTTCACTACTTCCATAGTTTGTCCATCTTTCAACTCAATCCGCATTTCTCCAGCCAAGGTGTTGAATTCGTCGATGACAGCAGGATTAGGAATAAGTTCAACGGCATATTGACATAACCGTGCAAAATCTTCATATTTCATCCAGATAAAACCGTTGTTTCCCCAATTGGTGCCCCAACTATTGACTATCTCAAAAGAGCCTCCATACTTTTCATCATCAAACCCTACCACACACATGGCGTGACCACTTCCGGTTGGCGCATTATCAGAAATATATACATTCTTGGCGGTGAATAAAGGATTTTCAACCTTAAATCCACCCACCACCGGATTACCGTTATAAAGGGCTCTTTTCACATTATCAATTACCTCGAGCTCCGTGGCTCCGGGAGATGTCAATCTTCTATATTCTTTAATTTTATGATTTCCGGCAAGTTCTCTGACGGCTTCAGGAATTCCATCATCACAAAGTTCTGCTTCGGCATAATCTTTAAAAAATGGAGCTCCATCCTCCACCAAAGATTTTGCTCCTTTGTGCATATATGCGCCACGATTGCAATTGTAATTATCTTCTTGAACTTTAGCATTAAGGTAAGTGAAGATTGGAGAAAAAACAATCTTGTCGATTTCGGTTTTATCGGTCAATCCCAATTGTTTGGCCTCCATTATTGTGCGCGCATAATAGGCCGAAGACCACCCCAAGCAAGTGCTGTAGCCTCCCTGGTTTTTTACCGTGGGCACAAATTGTTTGAGCGATGCACTGCGCACATCGGCCATATCATCAAAAAATGATACATTATTGGCTTTTTTGGGAATTTCGGAATAACCTTCCTCATCAAAAAGCAAGCCTGTCCCTTGCGATTGTGCAAAAGACAGGTTGCCTAAAATTAAAAACCAAAACAGTAAAATGGTTCCTATTTTTCTTTTCATAATATTTTTATTTAAAGCATCTCTGAAAATCCATCTCCGTCCACAATAAGCCTTCCTTCACCCTTATCGATAAATTCACCATTAATATCTCCTGATTCTTCAATAACGATAAAAGCTTTTTGCAAATTTTGAATATAACCGTTTTGTACAGTTCCGGAAATGGCTATACCCATAATCATGTTTACGTAATTACCTTGCGAATCAGTAGAAGAGCTCTCCGTTTTTATAATGACAGTGAAGTTGCTCCCGGTTCCTGTAATAAAAGATTCATTTCCATATTCTTGAGTAATTACATTTCCATTTTCATCTACTTGATAACTATAATAGTTAACCGAAAGGTCTTCGTTGTTTTGATTGGATATTTGCACAATATTATTTGCAAACTGAAATCCTATATCATAGTCACCTGAAATATTAGTACTCGCAAGCACATAAGGAGACATTAGGTATTGTCCATTAATGAAAGGAGGCGTACTGCCGGTATGCACGGTCACCCCAAGTGCCAATAAGTTATTATAGGCATCCTTACTCAAAAATTGGATGATATCTTCTTCTGAGCCGGTAAAACCAAGGTCTTCAGCTGATTCCAAAAAGGATATTTCGGATTCGTAACACGAGTTAAGTGTGAAAACACTTCCCAATACGAGTAATAGTGTATATAGTTTTTTCATGATGAGTTTTTTTTTAATTAAGGTTGTATCGCAATGAAAAATTGAGGGTCACCGGGGTTTTATACTTTATTTTTGCTTCCTGAACATCTCCTTCAACACCCAATAATTTTTCGGTATTGAAAAACATGGGAGATAAAAGCACATCTCCCCCAAAGAAGAAAGAATTTGAAATCCTCCAGGTAATCCTCGCCCCACCGGAGAAATACATTGAATTGCCATAACCGGCATCATCATCTTTGCGGATAAAAGATATATTTCCGACTCCCAATGAGGGGGAAACCTCAAAATTGGTTGAAAGCCTGTCGCCCAAAGGAAAATCCCATTTCAAAGCAGCGAAGAAATCTTCTGCCCGTACATGATCCCCTCCAATAAACGAATAGTAGGTAAAAAAACCGGGGCCAAATCCAGACTTCCTAAAGTCGGCATTAAGCACCAATCCAATTCCACTATTGAAAATGTTTTCTCCGGAAGTAAGTTCCTGAGTTGTACCATTTTGTTTTACGTTAATTTCATTGATAAACAACGGGAATGGCATGTACATAATCCCGAAAGAATATTCAGTAAAAGTCTTGATTTGCTCGGTTTGAGCAAAGTGGTCATAACTAAAACTTTCATTTTCCTCCCCAAAGTTGGTGAAAGTTAAAGGGCCTTGCGCAATCTGCGAAAAAGACAGACTATAGCACATTAAGGCCAATGCTAACATTGTTTTTGTTTTTTTCATAAGAGTATAGGTTTTTAATTTTTCCTACAAATATGAGTTACAAAAACAACATCTCGCAATACCTAGTATTAGGTATTTTTTACTTTATTAAATAATTGGTGGCTTATTTTAGAAAAGGATAGTTAAAGCAAGTGGATAAGAGCATAATTCTTTTTTTTTACGAGAAAAAAATAGAGATAAGACAATGAAGAGGTTTAAATTTGATTTTCTAAGAGTTTATTCACTATTTGTTGAGCGGTTTTCATTCGCTCTTTTTTATTTCCGCTCAACAAAAAAAAAGGCAATTCCCGATTCTCCAATTCTTTTTTAAATAGCAGGAACATTTCTTCCCTTTCATGAGGTCGGTCCCGCAAATCATCGGCTTCCCAAGGCACATCAATATCGGTCAAAAAATATAAATCGTAGTGGTTTTTTTCAGCGGCTTCTTCCAGTTTGGGGTTTTCATAATTCTCATAATACGCTTGAGCATAAACCCAAGTTTGCAAAACATTGGTATCACAAAACAGCACCTTATTGGCTTTTTTTGCCAGATAATTTTCGGATTGTATTTGTCCTTGTGCTATGGGCAGTAAATCTTCAGGAGCGCAAATTTCTCCCACATCTTCATGTTTTTTTTGCAGATAATCCCTGGCAAACTCAGGCACCCATTCTGTGTTGAAATGTTTGGCCAAAGCTTTTGCCAGAGAAGTTTTTCCGGTGGATTCCGGTCCGAAAAGCACAATTTTCAGACAGTTTGCAGGCTGTTGTTGGAGGGATTTTTCCATGCGTAATAGCCACAAATGGCGATTATGGTCATAATAAGAAATAAAATAGCACTAAAAAACAGACCTTTGTAAAAATACAAGGGAATTGAAATAAAATCGCCGACAATCCAGAAAATCCAGTTTTCGAGTTTCTTTTTGGCCATCAACCACATTCCCACTAAAAAAAGTGCGGTCGTAAACGTGTCCACATAAGCCGTCCAACTGGTCCATTTGTCGAAAATCTCATAAATCAAAAATACAAAACACCCCGCCCCCAAAAAAATCCAAATTGCGGTTAAAGCTTCTTTTTTGGTGGTAGTGGTAATCGGCGTATAGGTGTGGGCATCGGTTTTGCGAGTCCAAACATACCACCCATAGATGCTCATCGCAAAATAATAGGCATTGATAAGCATATCGCCCAAAAGCCCATAAATTGCGAGGATATATACATAAATCAACGTGCTGATAATCCCGGTTGGATAAACCAGGATATTGTTTTTCATCGAAAACCACGGACTCAGCAAACCGAATAGAACCGCAATTAATTCCCACACAACCAAATTTGTGGGTATTCCATCGTATTGCGAAAAAAGCCAGTCAAAAATTTCGTTCATACTCTAAAAATCAGGCTCATAATCACTGCGGTCTGATTTTACGATTTTCACATACAGCAGCCCGCGTTCCACAGCTTCGAGTGCCGTTTTCATCTCTGTTTTCAGCAAATTCATCACTTCGTCATAATCTCCATAAACTTGCGTGCTCAGGGGATTTTCCTTTACGGTCAAATTCGAATGGCGAAGTTTTTTTATAAAATCGATGATCACCGGTTCATAATCATCTTGAATCGGTGTTAAGGTAAGTTCTACAGAAATTTTCATGGGATTGTATTTAATCGATTTAAATTTGTTTCAAGAATCATCAACAGTCTTTCCTCTCTTTTTTCTTTATTTTACATGGGAACGAAAATAAATAAACCACCACTCTTCTCCTATCCGATCTAAAATTTTAGTAGAATTTTAAATTTAAAGTCTATTCCCACGCCCAAGCACAAGTGAAGCCTTCAAACTCGATAAATTTTATTTGATACTCCGAAACTTTCCCTCCAAAACTTACTGTAGCGGTAGTTTCTCCATCATCAAAATCAAAATCGTTTACATTGATATTTTCCAAAAACATCAAGCCTTTTTTGCCGTAAAGTTTATAAAGTGATTCCTTAGCGCACCATACAATCGTAAGTTTTCGGATCAGTGCCTCTTCATTGGCCAAGGTATGATATTCCTTTAATGGGGTAAACTTATGGGCGATGCGCAGGACTTTTTCCCGTTGTTTTTCGATGTCGATACCCACTCTTTTATGATCACTCAGAATTATTCCCGTGAATTGATGAGAATGGGTAATGGAAATTCCTTTGCCGTTATTCAGATAAGGTTTTCCAAATTCATCATAAAACAAATCGGCATCGGAATAACCTACTTCGGCCAACAAGTGCCTAATACTTATAAACCCTTTCCGATGAAGTTCAGATTTCATGGAATCCACCCGGGTTTGACATTCAGGTTTAAGTTCGATGCCTTTCCAAAGTTCTTTTTCGGCTTCCTCAATCTTCCAAATCAGTACTTGGGCTCCCTTTTCGGTTGTTATAGTTTTGTAAAGCGGCATGTGTTTGTGGGATAATTCGTAATTTTGCGGTTAAATGAAAGCCGCGATGGTTTTTCGTTGCAATATACAAAAAGAAAGAAGTATGAAGTTGGGATTGAAAGGATAATCCCCTCAAAACAAAAATCAATATTTCCACTCCTATGGACACAAAAACATCCACTTACATTCCCTATAAAGTAAAAGATTTGTCGCTGGCAGAATGGGGAAGGCGCGAAATCGAATTGGCAGAGGCCGAAATGCCGGGGCTGATGGCTCTTCGCGAAGAATATAAAAATGAACAACCCTTGAAAGGGGCTCGAATTGCCGGTTGTTTGCACATGACCATACAAACCGCTGTGCTGATTGAAACACTTATTGAATTGGGCGCGGAAGTAACCTGGAGTTCTTGCAACATTTTTTCCACCCAAGATCATGCAGCCGCAGCAATTGCCGCAGCCGGAATTCCGGTTTATGCATGGAAAGGAATGAACGAAGAAGAATTTGATTGGTGCATCGAGCAAACTTTGTTTTTTGGTGAAGAACGCAAACCTTTGAACATGATTTTGGACGATGGCGGCGATTTGACCAATATGGTTTTAGACAAATATCCAGAACTGGCAGAAGGAGTAAAAGGTCTTTCTGAAGAAACCACCACAGGTGTACATCGTCTTTATGACCGTATGAAAAAAGGCACTTTACCTATGCCGGCCATTAATGTGAATGATTCGGTAACCAAATCAAAATTTGATAACAAATATGGGTGTCGCGAAAGTGCCGTGGATGCCATCCGTCGAGCCACCGATGTGATGCTTGCCGGAAAACGTGTAGTAGTTTGTGGTTATGGTGATGTGGGCAAAGGAACCGCTGCTTCTTTCCGCGGAAACGGAGCTATCGTAACCGTTACCGAGATTGACCCTATTTGTGCTTTGCAAGCTGCAATGGATGGTTATGAAGTGAAAAGATTGGAAAGTGTCATCAAAAAAGCCGACATAATCATTACGGCCACCGGCAACAAGGACATCCTAACCGGGAAGCATTTTGAGGCCATGAAGGATAAAACCATTGTGGCCAATATCGGTCATTTTGATAACGAAATTGATGTGGCTTGGTTAAACAATAACCACGGAAACTCAAAAGTAGAAATCAAACCGCAAGTGGATAAATACACCATTAACGGAAAAGACATTATCCTATTGGCGGAAGGCCGACTGGTGAATTTGGGTTGTGCCACCGGACACCCGAGTTTTGTGATGAGTAATTCCTTCACCAACCAAACTTTAGCCCAAATCGAATTGTGGAACCACAGCGATAAATACAAAAATGAAGTGTATATGCTGCCTAAACATTTGGATGAAAAAGTTGCGAAACTGCATTTGGAAAAAATTGGTGTAGAACTTACCGAATTAAATCCGGAACAAGCAGAATATATCGGCGTAGAGGTTGAAGGACCATTCAAACCGGAATATTACAGATATTAAGCAAAATTTTTAAAAATCGCTTTTTTCTGAAAAGCTTTTAGAAGTTAGCGGCAAAAAATAAACCCTTCCTCAATTCTTGAAGAAGGGTTTCTTTTTTTGTAGAAATCAAAAAACTATGCTTCAAAAGGTTCTACAGAAACATAGGATTTGTTATTTTTCTTTTTGGTAAATCTTACGATTCCATCAACTTTGGCGTGCAAAGTATGATCTTTTCCGGCATATACATTATTTCCCGGATTGTGGGCGGTTCCTCGTTGTCGCACGATGATATTTCCGGCTACGGCCGGTTGGCCGCCGAAAATCTTCACGCCCAAACGTTTCGATTCCGATTCCCTTCCGTTTTTGGAGCTACCAACTCCTTTCTTATGTGCCATGATGTATAGGTTTTTATGTTTAACTCAATGCAGCAATCAATTCTGCTTTTTTCATCGATGAATATCCTTCAATCCCTTTTTCTTTGGCCATTTCTTTGAGTTCAGCCACAGTCTGCTTGCTCAAATCATTGCTTTGATTGGATTTTGAAGTTTCTTCTTTTTTGGACTTAGTTTCTTCTTTAGCGGGTGCTGCTTTCACAGTTTTGCTCTCAGCGGCAGTTTCTTTTTTCGCCGTGGTCGTTTTTGACGAAGCACCGATGCTCTCGATAACAATCTCGGTCAAATGTTGACGATGTCCGTTTTTAACGCGGTATCCTTTTCTGCGTTTTTTCTTAAAGACGATTACTTTATCGCCTTTTAGGTGTCGAAGGATTTTTGCTCCCACAGAAACACCTTTTATAGCGGGGGCGCCAATAGTCATTTTATCGCCATCTGCCGTGAACAAGACTTTATCAAAAGAAAGGCTATCTCCCTCTTCTCCTGCCAGACGGTGTACAAAAACTTTTTGGTCTTTTGCAACTTTAAATTGCTGCCCTGCTATCTCTACAATTGCGTACATAGCTTAGGTTTGTTGATTTATTTTTCGATAAATAATAAAAATCGCCTTTTTTAGGCGGGTGCAAATATACCGCTAAATAATAAACCAACAATGGTTTTGAAAAAAATAAATCTTTTCTCCTTCGGGAAATCCGGTAAATCTAGGAGGATTTTCTTTCCGGTTTATAAATATTGGAATTGGAAGTTTCTTTTTTCTTGACCTGGGTATGATGAGGATTCCAACTTTCTTTCAAATATTGCATACTAGCGAGGGTAAGAATAAAAGTAGAAACTGCTCCCATTATGCCGACCGTAAAAATCACTTGTCCCATTCCCATATCAAATGAAGAGACCATCGCCCACTTTTCAATGAGTTCTGTCGTGAAATCAGGATCTATATAACTGGCATATAGGGCAAAGAAAAAAGTGAATAGGATTGTTGCAATTCCTCCGGTAAACAAACCTACCATAAATCCTTTTTCGTATTTAAATCTGGTTTTAAGATCCTTATATTTTTTAATGGCATAAAAAATAATCAGCCCGGTAAACACTGCATTGAGTAAACTGAACCAAACATATAAATGCAGCCCCATCAACGAAAGAATCAAAAAATAGCCTATAAGGATTGCCGTTAGGAGCAAACTGTATTTTAATGCGATGTGAGATGATTTTTTCATGAGTGCTATATTTAGGAATAAAGTGTAAATTTCAGAAATAAAAAGGAAATATCCCCCTAAAAACTTGTTAATAAAAATAAAATACTATAAATGCATTTATTCAAGAATACCACTTAAAGATAAATTTTTAATGAGTTTTCGTAACAAAAGCGCTATTTTTGACACTTATTAAAAACAATAACCCAAATGAATTCAAGACAATGGTAAAAAAAACATTGACCATCTGTGCCTTTTTCATGGCGCTTTCGGGGTTTTCACAACAAGTGGAATTCACCGAATACAAACTGGATAACGGCCTGAACGTCATCCTTCACCAAGACAATTCGGCTCCGGTAGTAACGGTAGGCGTAATGTATCACGTAGGAGCAAAACATGAAGAACCGGGTCGTTCCGGATTTGCCCATTTTTTTGAGCACCTTTTGTTCGAGGGCACCGAAAACATCGGTCGCGGAAAATGGTTCGATATCGTAGGATCTCACGGAGGATCAAACAATGCTAATACCACCCAAGACCGCACATACTACTATGAAACATTTCCCTCCAACAATTTAGAACTCGCCCTCTGGATGGAATCCGAAAGAATGTTGCATCCGGTTATCAACCAGATTGGGGTGGACACCCAAAACGAAGTGGTGAAGGAAGAGCGCAGATTGCGTTATGAAAACTCTCCTTACGGAAAATTGTTCCTGAAAATCAGTGAGTTTATGTTTGATAAGCATCCTTACCGAATCACCACTATCGGTACCATGGAGGATTTGGATGCAGCTCAACTCGATGAATTCAAAGATTTTTTCAAAAAATTCTACGGGCCGAATAACGCCACTTTGGTGGTGTCCGGCGATTTCGACATGAACCAGACCAAAGATTGGATAAAATCCTATTTCGGAGAAATTCCACGAGGTCCGGAAGTTACTTACACTCCCATAAAAGAAGCACCCATTACTGAAATGAGGGTCGAAACGGTTTATGACCCCAATATCAGTGTTCCGGCTACGCTTTATGTGTATAGAACTCCCGGCATGGGCGACCGCGATGCTTATGTGCTGGACATGATTTCCACAATCCTAACCGATGGAAAAAGCTCAAGACTTTACAAAAAAATGGTCGATGACAAAAAACAAGCCATTCAAGTTTTGGCATTCAATCAAAGCATGGAAGATTACGGCCTATATGTTGTAGGTGCTCTTCCTATGGGTGATGTAGAATTGGACACCCTTTTGGCTTCCATCGATGAAGAAATTGACAAACTTCAAAACGAACTGATTTCTGAAAGGGAATTCGAAAAACTTCAGAATATCTATTTGAACAATTATGTGAACTCCTACAGTACCGTTCAAGGCAAAGCTTCCGCATTAGCCACTTACGATGTATTGTTTGGGGACGCAAACCTTATTAATAAGGAACTCGATATCTATCAAAGCATCACCCGGGAAGAAATCAAAGAAGTAGCCAACAAATATCTTGGAGACAACGAAAGGTTGAAAATGTACTATCTCCCCGAATCTGAAAAAGAGGGAGAGAATACTACTAATTAAAATAATGAAAAACAATAAAATAGACACCATGAAAACCAAATTCATAACATTTGTGGCCATTGGTTTGGCAGCTTTTGGGCTTCAGGCTCAGATTGACCGATCGGTACAGCCAAAATCAGGTCCGGCACCAAAAATAAATCTTGAAGAACCTGCCTCTTTTGATTTTAAAAATGGTTTGGAAGTGTTGGTAGTGGAAGACCACAGTTTGCCAAAAGTAACTGCTCGGTTGGTTATCGACAACACGCCCCATTTGGAAAAAAAGCCCGGAACAGCAGCTTTATTGAGCATGATGATGGGCTCCGGCACCCAAGATATCTCCAAAGACGCTTATAATGAAGAAATCGATTTTTTGGGCGCGACGATTAGTTTTGGTTCCGAAAGTGCTTATGCCACTTCTTTATCTCAGTATTTCCCAAGAGTATTTGAGTTGATGGCAAAAGGAGCGCTTCATCCCAAATTCACCCAAGAGGAATTTGACGCACAAAAGGACAAACTGATCGAAAGTTTGAAATTTGATGATAAAAGTGTGGCGTCCATCGCCAATAGAGTGAGCTCAGTATTGGCCTATGGAAGAAACCATCCATACGGACAATTTACCACAGAGGAATCCGTAAAGGAGATTACCTTGGCGGATATCAAAGCTTATTACAATAATTATTTCGCACCTGAAAATGCTTACTTGGTAGTGGTTGGAGACATTACCCAAAAAGAGGTGAAAAAACTTACCAAAAAATACCTGAAAGACTGGAAATCATCCATGCCTCCATCGGGAGCATTGCCCAAGGTGTCGCCGGCGCAATACACACAAATCAATTTTGTAGATATGCCCAATGCAGTACAAAGTGAGATCCGTGCACAAAACACTGTTCACCTGCAAATGTCGGACGATGATTATTTTCCGGTACTGGTGGCAAACCAAATCTTGGGCGGTAGCTTCAGCAGTTATTTGAACATGAATCTGCGTGAGCAGCATGGATATACTTATGGAGCGCGCTCGAGTGTGGGCACCGATAAATATGCATCTCGTTTTCTGGCTTCCACAAGCGTTAGAAATGCCGTAACCGACAGCTCGGTAGTGGAAATCATGAAAGAAATCGACCGTATCCGCACCGAAAAGGTAGCCTTCAAAGATTTGAATCTGGCCAAAAATAAGTTTGCCGGAGAATTCGTCTTGCGTTTGGAACGTCCTTCCACCATTGCTGATTTTGCCCTGAATATTCTTATCGATGATTTGGATGAGGATTTTTATCAAAATTATCTGAAAAATATCAATGCCGTTACGGCAGAGGATGTAATGCGGGTAGCCAATAAGTATTTCAAATCTGAAAACCTTCGTATTGTGATTGCCGGAAAAGGAAGTGAAGTTGCCGAAGGACTTGAAAACATCCAACGAAACGGCAAAAATGTTCCCGTCATGTATTTTGACAAAGAAGGAAACAAAGTTGCCAAACCCGTTTTTGAAAAACCCATTCCGGAAGGGGTTACTGCCAAAACCGTATTTACTGACTATATCAACGCCATTGGCGGAAAAGAAGCCGTAGAAAAAGTGAATTCTCTTATGGTAAAAGGCAATATGGAAATGCAAGGCATGACATTGACCCTTGTGAGTAAGGAAATGGGCAACAAAAGCCTGACCGAGCTTTCCATGGGAGCAAATGTCATAAACAAAACCATGTTTGATGGCGAAACCGGATATCATATGAGCATGGGGCAGAAAGTTCCTTTCAGCGAAGAAGAAATCGCCGAACACAAAGAAAAAACCATCTTTCCCGAGTTGTTGAATCCTTCTGAGGATACAACCCTGGAGAAAATTGCTCCCTTCAATGGAAACGATGCCTATGTAATCAAAATAGGTGACGATAAAACCGCTTATTACGACGTGGAAACCGGCTTGAAAATAGGAGAAGAAAACCTATTGGAAGTAAACGGCCAAAGCATGACACAAATGCTCACTTTTGGTGATTACAAAGAAGTGAAAGGCGTCAAAATTCCGCATGATATGACGATGAGTGTAGGTCCTCAAAAAATGGAAATGGAAGTCACCGAGGTGAAAATCAATGAAGGATTATCGGCTGAGGATTTTAAGTAATTTGAAAAGAAATCATTCTGATTTAAACCTAACAGGCGCTCGACCTGTTAGGTTTTTTTTTTCCCTATAAATCAGTAGGCTTGTTTATCTCCCCTTACCGCATTATAAATCGTCTGGAAAATAATCTTCAAATCCAATAACAAGGACCAATTTTCTAAATAAAAAATATCGTATTTCACGCGATTGATGATATGGTGCTCACTATCCACCTCTCCACGAAATCCGCTTATTTGGGCCAGACCGGTAATCCCGGGTTTTATAAAATGTCGCACCATAAATTTATCGACACGCTCGGCGTACATTTCGGTATGGCTTACCATATGCGGTCGAGGTCCCACAACAGACATTTCCCCTTTTAGGACATTGATAAACTGCGGAAGCTCATCAATGCTCGTTTTTCGCATAATCCTTCCTATTCTTGTAACCCGAGGATCATTTTTGCTGATTTGTTCCAAATCGGCTTGGGGGTTAATCCTCATCGAACGGAATTTATAACAGTAAAACTCTTTATAATCCAATCCGTTACGTCGCTGTTTAAAGAAAACCGGACCTTTGGTTTCCAATTTTATCAAAATTGCCAACAAAGGGGTTAACCAAGAAAGGATAAAAATCAGTACAAATAGGGAAAGTGCCAGATCAAAAACCCGTTTGGTGAACTGGTTCAGGGGATCTTCGATGGGAATTCTGCGCAAGGAAAGCACAGGAAGATATCCATAATAATCATACTGAAGTTTTTTGGTGTATATATCCTTGTTATCCGGCAAGAATTTTAGAACCTTTAGATTGTTATCCGCAAAATCCACCACTTCATTAATCTGTTCGTTGGTAAGTTCAGCAATGGAACAATAGATTTCATCCACATTATTGCTCAGAATATATTCAAAAGATTCCTGCAGGGCAAGTGGTTTTTCATTTTCTATATCAAAAATCTTCAAAAATTGATATCCATATTCCTGTTGTTGAACAAAAAAATCCTTCAATTGATTGGTTTTGGGGTTGTTGCCGATAATAACTGTACGTCGAAAATTTCCCTTCAGGAAAGTCCGGTATTTTTTCAGCAAATAAAAAATAGCAAGTTTTACGGCGAGAATACACAAAAACAGGATGGCAAGATACTTAAGGACATCCATTGCCGGACGGTTCAATTCCTCATAAATTCCAAAAAAAGAATAGACAATAAAAGTAAAAATCACTCCTTGCAGGAACACCAATGAAATGATTCGGATGGCTTTGGTATAGCGATAAACCTCATAAAAATTGGTTTTCAGGGAAAGAATAATCCAAGCTACGGCCGTAAAAGCCATATAACTCAAATGATCGGCCACCGAAAATTCAAACCGAAGAGCCAAAAGCGAAATGAGCAACAGGTCGATGAAGTAATTTATCGGTCGCAAATATCCGGAATATCTTCCCTGTTTGTGAGGCATCAGCGTGGTGAGTAATTATTTATGAATATGTTTTGAGAAATCACGATGTTCATATTTAAAAAGTTCCTCCCGAGTGAGGCTTTGAAAATATTCAAAGGTACGTTTCATTCCCTCTTCTCTGGAAACCTGTGGTTGCCAGTTCAGCATCTTCTTAGCTCTCGAAATATCCGGCTTTCGTTGCAAAGGATCGTCGGCGGGGAGGGGTTTATGCACTATTTTTTGATTGGTGCCGGTGAGTTTGATGATTTCTTCTGCAAAGGATAAAATACTTATCTCTTCGTCATTCCCAATATTAACCGGTTCAACAAAATCGGAAAAAAGCAAGCGGTAAATTCCTTCGATTTGGTCATCAATATAGCAAAACGAACGGGTTTGCTGACCATCCCCAAAAACCGTCAAATCCTCTCCTCGCAAGGCTTGACCCATAAATGCAGGAACTGCACGTCCGTCGTTAAGCCTCATTCGGGGACCATAGGTATTAAAAATTCTCGCAATCCGCGTTTCCAAACCGTGAAACCGATGATAGGCCATGGTGATGGATTCCTGAAAACGCTTGGCTTCATCATAAACTCCGCGCGGACCAATCGCATTCACATTTCCGTAATAATCCTCCGATTGAGGATGCACCAGCGGATCGCCGTAAACTTCTGAAGTACTCGCAATCAATATCCGGGCTTTTTTTTCTTTGGCCAATCCCAATAAATTATGTGTTCCCAAAGAACCGACTTTCAAAGTTTGGATGGGAATTTTCAAGTAATCAATCGGACTGGCAGGGGAAGCAAAATGCAGGATATAATCCAGTTTTCCCGGTACATGCACAAATTTTGAAACATCATGGTGAAAAAACTCAAAGTTTTCGAGTTTGAAAAGGTGCTCGATGTTTTTCAAATCGCCGGTAATGAGGTTGTCCATGCCGATGACATGGAAGCCTTCTTTGACAAAGCGGTCGCAGAGATGGGAGCCGAGGAAGCC
>CAYPGZ010000019.1:0-18495 GCA_964410335.1 uncultured Flavobacteriaceae bacterium
TTAATTTCTATTTCGCTTTTAGAGACAAAATTCCAGTTCAACAAAAAATGCGTTTGAAGCGATTTTACGCAATTGCCTTCCAACCGAACATGAGTATCCCGCCAATATTTATAGTGTTTCGTTGGATTAATATATTCGTCACTCACATTGATTCCTCCCGTATAACCGATTTTCCCATCGATTACGAGAATTTTCCTGTGATTCCGATAGTTCAATCGACGCGTTAAATTAGGAAAACGCACCGGCATAAAAGAAAAAATCTCCACCCCACATTCCCGCATTTTGTCGCATGCAGCTTTGCTCACCTTGCTTGCCACATAATCATAGCTCACGCGAACTTCCACTCCTTGTCGGGCTTTTTGACAAAGTTTTTCTATTAGTTTTTTACCAATTTCATCTTCCGAATTAAAAATATAATACTCCACATGGATGTGGTGTTTTGCTGCTTGGATATCTTCAAAAAGACGTTCGAATTTCTTTTCTCCATTGATAAGAATCTCGACTTCGTTTCGGAAAGTGAGTGGTTTTTTTTGGTTGTTTTGGAGAAGTCTGACTTGTTTTACCTTTTCATCCAGGAATTGGTGTTCATATTCTTCCAATTTTTCATCCGATAACAGGAGCTTTTTTTCCCATTTTTTGATAGTCTTATCGTCAAAAATTGCTTTGCGCCTGAAAATTTTCTCTTTTCGATATTCTTGTCCGATAAAAAGATAGACCAATATCCCCACGAAAGGAAAGATCAACATGGTGAAGATATAGGAAAGGGTACTGACCGGGTTGCGGTTGCGACTGATGAGAAAAATTGACGCCACCAGCGCAACGATATAATATAAGGCCAGCAGGTAAGCCCAAATATTATTTTGAACGTTTTCCCACATTAAGGTTTAGAATAATAGCCCTCCAGAGGGATTTTTATTCGGTAGTTTTTTCCGGTTTTATTGACCAAATGATCTTCCCGAAGCCACGGATTATGTATCTTCAGGATTTTATAATTGATATCAAATTTTTTAGCAAAATCAGGAAAGCTGGTCACGGCAGTATCTACTTCCACAATTCTTGTAGGCACGAGTTTATAAAGGTCTTTTTCCTTAAAATTGAATCCATAAGCATGGGCATTTTCAAGAATTTCTTTTAAAGCCAAAATGCGGAAAACATAACGTCCGGTTTCCTCGTTCAGCAACATATCGTAATAGTCGTTGATTTTTTGGCGTTCCTGTTGAAAGGAAATTCCAAACATTCCGGCGTT
This sequence comes from uncultured Flavobacteriaceae bacterium, assembly GCA_964410335.1. Lineage (GTDB taxonomy): Bacteria > Bacteroidota > Bacteroidia > Flavobacteriales > Flavobacteriaceae > DASSWG01. Next base: position 1,247 of record CAYPGZ010000019.1, read on the forward strand.
GTAAGATGCGGCGGCCAGCGTCCAAGTGCCAAAACGTTCTTTGGCGTCTTTCAGGTATTTACAGGCAGCACGCGTGGATCGTTCGATGTGATAACGTTCATCCACATTTTTGTTTATTTCGAGTCCATATTCGATTCCGGTGCCTTCCATGATTTGCCAAAATCCGGTTGCACCCGCAGGCGAAACTGCTTGAGTCAACCCACTTTCTGCAATAGCTAAATATTTAAAATCATCGGGAACTCCTTCTTCCTTCAAAATAGGCTCGATCAAAGGAAAATATTTGTGAGCACGCTTAATCAGCAATAACCCATTGGATTGCCAATAAGTATTGACTAAAAGTTCGCGGTCCATTCGTTCACGGATATCGGGTTCGTTCAGGGGAACTTTCTCACCGGCAAAATCCATTTTCTCAGGAAGCGGCAAAGCGTAAACATTGTAATCCTTCACCCTGCTTAATGTGTCGTTTTCATGAATTTCATTTGTTTCGGAAACGGTGAATTTCTTCGGATTCATGCTCAGAATGAAGAGGGAAATCAAACCACAAACCCCAATCAATTTTGTGTTTTTCATGCTCAATAATTTTTGTTGAAAGTAATAAATTAAAATGAAATATCGAATGATATCAATCGAATATACAAGTTATTTATGAATTTTGAGAATTTAAAATTGCATACTCTACTCTTAAACGAAGCCGGAATTTATTATTTCTCAAACTCCTATAATTATTTTTCCCCGTAGTTCTTTTTGATAGATTCGGGACTTTTTATCAGCTGAGGAAGGTTTTTGTTGAACCAACGATAACGGTTTATAATCATAATGTGGGTTCCTTTTGGAACCGGAATACAAGTTTTGACATATTTTATGGGTAAAATAAAATCACGCTCTCCATGAATATGAATCAAGTCTCGTTTTGGTTCGTATTGATTCCAATTCAGAAGTTCCCGAAACGCCCAATCGAGATAACTTTTATCTTCTACTCCCAAATAGCGGCGATATAATCGTATGCGTTTGCGCACTACTTTTCCCAAGGGAAGTTTTGACAAAAATCCAAAATGCTTAATCAGGCCGGTAGGCAGTAAATGATAGATTCCGGTCTTTCTTGCAAACTTCATCCGTCTGGGAAATTCTTTCCAACTTTTTACGCTCGAAATAATTATAAGTTTTTGAGGATTTAGGAAATCCGCCATTTCCTGAATTAGCACACCTCCAAAGGAAACGCCCAGCAGCACACAGTTTTTATGCTTTACCTTTTGCGCCATGCGGCGGGCATAGTCCTGCAAGCTTTCCTTTTTAAAGGGCAATTCCCATTTCAACAAATGGATTTGAAATTCATCTTCCGGCAATCGAATATTTTCAAAAATATCAGTGCTGGCTGCCATTCCCGGCACACAATACACATGAATGATTTTGTTCTCTTCCCTCAATTTAACAATACTGATTGGTGAATGTAAAGTGAAAATCGTAAATTTACAACCAAAAAATCATCCGAATCGGTCTAAACGGACAATTTTTTATATTAAAAACTTAACCATCCCCCTATCAAATAGGAAGATTTAATCCCATGGAAACTCCACCCATCGAAATTACTGACAATAATTTCCTTCGTCAATATGAAGCCCGCCTTGAAGGGGAACTCGTACAAATTGAATATGTAGAGCAAGAGCGAAAACTTTTTATGACAAAGCTTATCATGAGCGATGAACTTAAAGAAAAAGGATTTTTAGAACCTTTTATCAAAGCGGTCCTCGAGGAAGTCAAAAAAAAGAACACCACGGTGATGCCCACCAGTCCGGAAATCGCCAAATTCTTCAAAAAACACCGGGAATATAAAGATATGCTCCCGACCGGAATCAATATTTAGTCTCCAAAAATCTTTTTAAGCAACCCGCTTCTCGAAAGATAAAAGAGGTTTTTCAGGTAATCACCCTACAAGGGCTTCCAATTTCCGGGAAATATTTTCTTTTCTTTTTGATTCTTCTTCCGCAAACTCAATCCGCATCAGACCATCTTTATCGATGGAGGTGAGTTTTATTTTGTGCAGCGTATTGACATATTCAGGATTCCACGGCATTTTTACTTTGACATAGTTTTCAGTAAAACCATGAATATATCCTGATTTGTTTTCTCCTTCAAACAAAACCGTTTTGGTTTTTCCTATTTGGCTTTCATAAAAAGCCCGGCGTTTTTTGGCCGAAAGCCCGCGCAACATTTTGCTGCGCTTTTTCCGAACTTTCATCGGGACCACGCCATCCATTTCCGCGGCCAAAGTATTGTCCCGTTCGGAATAGGTGAAAACGTGCAAATAGGAAATGTCCAACTCATTAAGAAAATGATAGGTTTCCAAAAACAAATCGTCCGTTTCTCCGGGAAAACCGACAATCACGTCTACTCCAATGCACGCATCGGGCATTTTTTGTTTGATTTGTTCGACACGATCCACATACAATTCCCGCAAATACCGGCGACGCATTTTTTTCAGTAACTCATTGCTCCCACTTTGCAAAGGAATGTGAAAGTGCGGTACAAAAGTCCGGCTTTGCGCTACAAAATCAATGGTTTCGTTTTTCAGTAAGTTTGGTTCGATGGATGAAATACGCAAGCGCTCGATGCCTTCCACTTCATCCAAGGCTTTAACCAAATCCAGGAAGGTGTGCTCGTGTTTTTTGTTGCCGAACTCGCCTTTGCCATAATCGCCGATATTTACACCTGTCAAAACAATTTCCTTGATGCCTTGCGCGGAAATTTCGGCGGCGTTTTTCAGTACATTTTCCAGTTTATCGCTACGCGAAATTCCTCGAGCCAAAGGAATGGTGCAATAGGTGCATTTGTAATCGCAACCGTCCTGCACTTTCAAAAAAGCCCGTGTGCGGTCGCCGATGGAATAGGCCCCGACATAAAAATCGGCTTCGTCGATTTCGCAGGAATGCACTTTGCCCGCTTGGTTTCCCGATTGGGTGAGTTCGTTGAGGTAATCGGTAATCTTGAATTTTTCGGTGGCGCCCAACACCAAATCCACGCCGTTGACCTCGGCCAATTCTTCCGGTTTTAGCTGGGCATAACAGCCCACGGCGATCACAAAAGCGTCTTCGTTGGCTTTTTGTGCCTGCTTTACGATGGTTTTGAAACGCTTATCGGCATTGTCGGTAACGCTGCAGGTGTTGATGACGTAGATATTCGCCTTCTCGTCAAAACCTACCCGCTGAAAACCCTCATTCTCGAATGATCGGGCAATGGTCGAAGTTTCAGAGAAATTCAACTTGCAGCCGAGGGTGTAAAAAGCGACTTTTTGTGTTTTTATACTCCGTTGTTTCATTCTTTGCAAATCTATATAATCTTCGCAAAACTACCTTTAAATATAAATAAAAACAAAAAATTAAAAGTTTCATGCTCAACAAAATAGACACTTAATTAAAAAAAGTTTGTTGAAAATTGGGTAGTTCCTACATTTTTCTTTTGTTTTGCTTTATGTTTTGGCCGAACATACCATTATTAAATAATCAAATTAACATTTAAAAAGAAAAAAATGAAAAATTTATTAAAAATACTTTGTCCGTCCTTAATGAGTAGTTTAATTTTAGTAGCATGAAGGGAGAATATGAAGTTTTCCAATCAGACATTTATAAATATATTATAATAAATTAATCCATCGTTAGAAGTTTTTAATGAGCAACTTGAATTACTGACGCAAAAGCATTGGCCGCCAAATTGTTGGCAACCAATGTTTTATTATGATTTCTATAAAAAAATCCAATTATTTTTTCAATTTAAAAAGACTATAAATTTCATGAATAAGATTTTGCCTGCTATTTTTCTTGTCCTTCCTGTTTTTTTCATTTTTTCCTGCCAGAGCAAGGGGTTTAACAAAAAACTAATCCTGGAAAAAGACACACTCGATTTTTCTTATAAAATCTATCAGACCAGACAAAAAACCAATGCGGACAACGAAGCGCAGTGTGCAAAATATTTTGAATATAATCGTTCAAACGACGCTTATGAAATAAGAGGTGCCGACCTGAAACACCTGGTTTCTTTTTTATTGGGAACGCCTAAAAAAAACATACAAGTCTCCCGTAATATTGACGATTGGTTTTATGAAGTTTTATTTCAGGGTAAAGATGATTCGATAAGTAAAAAAATAATATTGAATGATTTTTTTGCTTATACCGAATTAAAATTGAAAAATGATCTTCAAGAGGTTGAAGGCTATGAATTGAGTGTCAATTATAAAGAAGATAAAAATCCCCAAAAAAAATCAAATAGAGCACGGGTTGAAGTGACCAACGGACAATATATATTAACGAATCCCGATTTGAAAATTCTTGCCATAACACTCCGGGATTTATATTCCAGGGAATTTGTGGCGGAGTCTGATTTTCCCATTGAAGACATTAGGTTGGATGCCGATGCTGAATTAAAAACGAACCTTAAATTTTTGCAGGACAATCATGATATCCACGCAAAAAAAATCAAAAAAGAGATAGTGAAATATACCATCACACAAGATTCCAATTAAAAAAAACACCCGGCAAATTATCATTCATTTTCGTATTTTCGTCCGCACAGATTCATCCCATGCACACTCTGGACCTCATCGTTTTACTCGCCACTATTCTTTTCATCGTGGTTTATGGCGCATACAAAACCCGGGGCAGCAAGAATGTTGAGGATTTTATCCGGGGCGGGAACGAAACCCGGTGGTGGACGGTAGGTTTGTCCGTCATGGCCACACAAGCCAGCGCGATTACTTTTCTTTCCACACCCGGACAGGCTTTTCACAGCGGGATGGGTTTTGTGCAGTTCTATTTTGGATTGCCCATTGCCATGGTCATCATTTGTTTGGTTTTTATTCCGATATACCACCGCCTGAAAGTCTATACTGCCTACGAATATCTGGAAAGCCGTTTCGACCTGAAAACCCGCTCGTTGACCGCTTTGCTATTTTTGACTCAACGGGGACTTTCTGCCGGGATCACCATTTTTGCCCCCGCCATTATCCTATCGGCGGTTTTGGGTTGGGAACTGACCACCTTGAACATCCTCATCGGAAGTTTGGTGATAATTTATACGGTTTCCGGGGGAACAAAAGCGGTAAATGTAACTCAGAAACAGCAAATGGCCGTGATATTCATCGGGATGTTAGCTGCTTTTTTCATCATTGTAGCCTCCCTACCGGAAGATATTGGGTTTACCAATGCTTTGGAAATTGCCGGAGCCAGTGGAAAACTGGAAGTATTGGACTTTTCTTTCGATTTGGAAAACCGTTATACCGTTTGGAGCGGGCTTATTGGCGGAACTTTTTTGATGCTCTCCTATTTCGGCACGGACCAAAGTCAGGTTCAACGCTATCTTTCGGGTAAATCCGTACGGGAAAGTCAGTTGGGCTTGCTTTTTAATGGCTTATTGAAAGTGCCCATGCAGTTTTTTATTTTACTGGTGGGGGTGATGGTTTTTGTTTTTTATCAATTTAATCCTTCGCCTTTAAATTTCAATCCTGCTGCCGAGGAAGCGGTGATGAATTCGGAATACAGCCAAGAATATATCCATATGGAAAAGGAGCTTCAACACATTCAAGAAGCTCAACGGCAAGTTTCACTCGAATATGCGACAACTCCAGAAAATTCTTCGAAAAAAATACAACTTCGGGAGGAAATATCTGCGCTCAATGCCAACTCAAACCTGCTCCGAGAAGAAGCGGGAAGCCTAATCAAAAAGGCAAATCCAAGTGTGGAAACCAATGACAAGGATTATGTTTTTATCAATTTTATTTTAGAAAGCCTTCCCCGAGGAGTCATCGGATTGCTCTTGGCGGTGATTTTGTGTGCAGCCATGTCGTCAACCGCCGCAGAGTTAAACGCATTGGCTTCCACCACCACAATTGATCTTTTCCGAAGAAATCAGAAAAAGAAGAAATCAAAAGAATATTATGTGAAAGTGACAAAATGGTTCACTTTCGGGTGGGGAGTCCTCGCTATTTTGGTGGCCAGCATCGCTGATTTATTCGAAAATCTTATTCAACTGGTGAATATAATCGGTTCTATTTTTTATGGAAATGTTTTGGGGATTTTCCTCCTGGCGTTTTTTATAAAATATGTAAAAAGCACAGCGGTATTCCTCGCAGCGCTCATCACGCAAGTCATCGTTATTGTTGGATATTTTGGAGAATGGATGCCTTATTTGTGGTTAAACCTTTTTGGATGCGGTTTGGTAATGGGTATTGCCCTTATAATTCAGAGATTTTTACAGAAGAAATAATTTTCCGCTAATTAATTTTCGATAGTACTTCAAAAAAATTTGAGGTTTTTGCAAGTCTGTTGCTTCACTTCAAGGTAGCACAAGGAATAAGTTGAAAAAAGATAACACCTTGACTTTTTATTTTTTTCATTTTCTTATTTTCGCCCTTTTTAAAAATCAAAAACAAAAATGCAAACCTTAAAAAACACCTTCGAAATCTCCGGGGTTCCGGCATTGGAACTCTGCAGGGAGTACGGCACTCCACTCTATGTTTATGACACAGCAAAAATGGAAAGTCAATATAAACGTTTGAAGAAGGCTTTTAAGGGAACGCGCAATAAAATAAACTACGCTTGCAAAGCGCTGACTAATATTAATGTGTTGAGATTTTTCAACCAAATGGGAAGTGGTTTAGATACCGTTTCCATTCAGGAGGTGGAACTCGGACTAAAAGCAGGTTTCCATCCGGAAGATATCATTTATACGCCAAACGGGGTTTCCATTGATGAAATCCATAAGGCAGTGAAATTAGGGGTGCGTATAAATATCGACAACCTCAGTATATTAGAGCAATTTGGAAGCGTTTATGGAAATTCTTATCCCATTTGCATCCGTTTAAACCCCCATATTCTCGCCGGAGGAAATATGAAAATATCCACCGGTCATATCGATTCGAAATTCGGAATAAGTATTCACCAACTTCGGCATTTAGAACGCTTGATAAAAAGCCTAGACATCAAAGTTGAAGGTCTTCACATGCATACCGGCAGCGACATTCTGGATGTAGATGTGTTTTTGCGCGGAGCAAAACTGCTTTTGGATGTAGCCATGGATTTCAAGGATTTGGATTATATAGATTTTGGAAGCGGTTTTAAAGTGGCCTACAAACCTAATGACATCGAAACCGACGTGGAAGAATTGGGCAAAAAAATGACCAAAATGTTCAACGACTTCTGTAAAAATTATGGTCGTGAGTTGGAAATCGAATTCGAACCCGGAAAATTTTTGGTGAGTGAAGCGGGATATTTCTTTGCCACGGTTAATGTTATCAAACAAACCACAGCAACGGTTTTTGCGGGTATAGACTCGGGGTTAAACCATTTTATCCGTCCGATGTTTTACGATGCTTATCATCAAATTAAAAATATTTCTAATCCCAATGGAAGAAAACGGGTTTATACCGTGGTGGGCTATATCTGTGAAACGGATACTTTTGCCAGCGACCGACAGATTTCAGAAATTACTGAAGGGAATATTTTGTGTTTTCACAATGCCGGAGCTTATTGCTATACGATGAGCAATAATTACAACAGCCGTTTTCGTCCGGCGGAGGTTTTGGTGCATAAAGGGAAACATCAGCTTATTTCCCGTCGACAAACGCTGGAGGATTTGCTGAGTACACAAATTGAAGTGGAGCTCTAAAACCAGCTTAATCTTTGGATAAAAAAAAACCTAACAGGAAAAATCTGTTAGGTTTTTTTATAAACTTTAATGGAATTGATTAAGCCCCCAGCTCTTTCAATAGTTTTTGATTTTCACTGATATAATGGGCGTTGTCTGCTTTTTTTGCTCCTTCCAAAGATTTTTGTGAAGTTTTAATGGCTTCTTTTTTCATGCCGAGTTTTGCTTGAATTTTTGCCTTTTGAAGCAAAATGTAAAAAGGAGGTTCCTTTTTATTCATTTTAATTCCCTTGTTCATCCATTCCAGAGCTTGTTTTAAGTCTTTTTCTTGAGACAAATAATAACTTGATGCCGCAAAATAATCATTTACGGTGGGTTCTCCGGACATGGTTTTTTTTATACTTTCCATGGCTTTTTCTTCTGTGGGAACCTCGACGTTCACACTGACCACAGTATTTTCCCAGATAAAAACCAAATCGGCAGAATTGTCTTTAAGATGATCAAAGAAAATTGTGAAAGATTCCATCTTCACAGGAATTTGAACTGCTTTAGCTTCTGTTTCTAAAGCGATTTTCGATTCATCCCAATCTCTCGGAACTCCCCAATTTTCGATATCCTTATAAAAATAAACTTCCCAAGCTTCTTTCCCCGGTTTAGTGAAAATGGAATAAGTTCCGGCAGAAAGGCTTTTCCCATTGATAACCACATCATCTGAAAAGCTGATAGTCGTGTTTTGATTGGCACCGGTTCGCCATATTTCTTCAAAAGGCACCAGTTCGCCAAAAATCTCACGGTCTTTCACACTGGGCCGCGAATAATCGATATTCACTTCCGTCAAGCCTATGGTTTGGGTAACTTTGACATGTGGGCTGGATTGTGGGGTTTGTACTTGAGCGGCAGAAAACAATGTTCCCACCAGGAAACCTGCTGATAGTAAAAGAATTTTTTTCATTGGTTTTTTTTTAAATAATTTGGGATAAAAATAAGAATAAGTTTTAAAACAAAGTCTCAGCAGTCCCTTTTAAAATAGCCTCATGCAAAAAACAAAATAGGAATGGGGTCTATACCAAATTTCTGCCTATCTTTATGCGCTAAAAATTAATAAGAAAGATTATGAAAAAAAGAGGTACTGTTTTGTTTTTTATTTTATTGTTTCCTTTAATGCTTTTCTCACAAAGTAAAGATTTTTGGAAAGCCCCCGTTTCAGAAATTTCTCCTCTAGATCGTTTAGAAAGTAATACCACCGTCACCGAATATCAACGTTTGGATTTAGATCTTAATGGTTTGAAAAAGTATATCCATCAAGCTCCATTACGAACGGCGACTACTTCTTCTATCCTGCTCGATTTCCCGGATTCCGAAGGGAATATGAAAGAGTTTGAGATGTTTAAAACCAATACGATGAGTCCCGAACTTGCCGCAAAATTTCCTTCTATTTCTTCATATATTGGTAGAAGCCGAGACAAGAAAAACACCTTGAGATTAACCCTAACCGATCGCGGTATTTATGGGATGATTCTCGGGGGTGATGAAGGGGATGTTTTTATAAATCCAATAACCTCCACCGGACTCAACTATCAGATCTTTAGCAAAAGGAACGCCTATAGCTCTAATACTTTCACGTGTCTTGTAGATGAAACTGATGTCGTTCATCCTCAAGAGGCACAAGAAAAAGGAATGCTCATGCCGGACGATGGAAAATTGCGAACCTACAGATTGGCTATGGCCACAACCGGGGAATATTCTCAATTTCACATCAATCAAGCCGGTGTGGGAGGAGGAACCACCGCACAGCAAAAAGCTGCTGTCATGACTGCTATTGTTACCACTATGGATCGTGTACTCGGAATTTATGAAAGAGACTTGGCCATTACCATGACGCTAATTCCAAATAATGAAGATATAATTTATCTGAATGGAACCACCGATCCCTATACCAATAATAGTGGACCCGCGATGTTGGGAGAAAACCAATCTAATATAAATGCTGTGATTGGTAGTGCAAACTACGATATCGGTCACGTTTTTAGCACCGGAGGTGGTGGAATCGCATCACTTAATTCGCCTTGTACTGCAAATAAAGCAAGAGGAGTTACGGGACTTCCTTCTCCGATTACCGGTGATGCTTTTGCCATTGATTATGTTTCCCATGAAATGGGACATCAATTTGGCGCTAATCATACTCAAAATAATTCCTGCCAAAGAAACCCGACCACTTCAGTAGAACCCGGAAGCGGAAGCACCATTATGGGATATGCAGGAATTTGTCCTCCGGATGTTCAATTTAATAGCGATGCGTATTTTCATAGTGTTAGCATCAGTGAAATAAATTCAAACATCAGATTTGGTAGTGGAAGCACTTGTCCTACAGAAACCACAATTGCTAATACAGCACCTACCATTACTCCTCTTCAAAGTAATTATAATATCCCGTCAGGAACACCTTTTATGTTGACCGCAACTGCCACAGATCCCGACGGAGATGTATTAACTTACAATTGGGAACAGACCGATACAGAAGTTGCCACAATGCCTCCCTCTCCTATTTCTAAGAAGGGACCTACTTTCCGGTCATTAGAACCTACCATTTCTCCCACCCGTTATTTTCCGAAGCTTAATGTGGTTTTGCAAGGACAAACCTCCTCCACATGGGAAGTGGTTCCGGAAATTGCTCGAGTCATGAATTTTACTCTAACGGTGAGAGATAATAACAGTCTTGGAGGACAAACAGCCACTGAAGCTGTTACTGTAACCACTAAAAGTACTTCTCCATTCAAAGTCACTTCACAAAATACAGCCGGCCTCAGTTATAATACCGGACAACCTTTTCAAGTAACCTGGGACGTTGCGGGAACTACCGGTAATGGGATTAACGCTGCCAATGTTGATATTCTTTTAAGTTACAACAATGGTATAGATTTTACCGAAGTTCTCGCGAGTGGCGTGCCGAATAATGGCTCGTATTCTGTGACTGCTCCACATGGAAAAGGTTCTGGAATTAGTAGGTTGATGGTCAAAGCTTCAAATAATATTTTCTTTGATATCAGTGATAATTTTTTCAACATACAGAATATGTCTGTCGATGAATTTTCTCCTAATGTTTTTTCAATTTATCCTAATCCCAATAATGGAGAATTCACTTTAACTTCCGACGGCACGATTACCGGGGAAATTAATTTGGTGGTTTATGATATTCAAGGCCGAATTATCACTCAACAGAATTTTGATGCTTCCGGAAAAATGGAAAAAACCCTTCGTTTGAATAGTCCACAAGCAGGAATTTATCTTCTGCAGATTTCGAATGACGGAAAAGTGATGACCAAAAAAATAATAGTTAAATAGGCTATTTTTTGTTCAAAAAAGGGATTGTGAAAGTTCACAATCCCTTTTTTTATTCCTGCAAATCCACTATTCCTTGAAGTTCCTTGAGAACCTGTGGAATTTGATTGTTTTCAAAATCTAAGGATACCAAAATTTTATTGTCCTGTTTGCTGTATTTTAATTGTCCCTCATTAACTTTCACATATCCCACACTTCCTCGCTCACAAAAACATAATCTACCATAAAGTAGCTTGACCTGTTGCAACTCCTCATTTTTCAAAAAAAGTTTTTGCTCGTCATTTTCCACTTCAAAATAAACTTCTTCGGTGTATTGTCCGTCTGCAACTCCTTCAGGAGAATCTTGATGATACCTGAATTTGATTACACTGGTTTTGGAATTTTCCACAAATTGGGGATAAAATGTTCCGCCGGTATTATCTTTTATAATTAAGGATTGATTTGGCATGAATTCCCAGGAGCATTTTCCCGGTTTGGGACACTCCATTTCCGAAATGTTTAAGGAAGTCTTTTCCGTGTCTGTTGTGGATTGCTTAGTTCCACAAGACAAAAACAAGATTGAACAAAGTACTACAAGTTTTTTCATAATTAGAAGATTATAGGTTAGGGTAAATCAATTTCCAAGCCAAAATAGACAAATTTATAATAACACAGAACTCTGATTTACATCTTTGTTTGTAAATAAACGGAAAAAAGGGATTATCGATTAAGGAATTCCACGATACGACTTTCTAAAAAAGGAGAGTCAAAATCAATATTGCCCATAATAATCTCTCCTTTTTCATTTACAAAAAAGACCTTGTTCAGATAATTGCGATAGAGGATTTTTTTTCTTCCCCTATTCCTGATTTGATATTCAAAATTCGTATCGTAGTTATTTTCTTTCATGGTAGTCAACCAAATTTCAGGCTCTGACTCATCGAGGTTCGCTCCGATAAAATCAATTTCAGGATATTTATTCCTCAAAGCCCTCACTTTTTCATGATCTGCTTTATGGTCTTTGGGCGAATAAATCGACCATATGAAAATGATACTGGGTTTTTTTAAAATATCTCCCAATTCTTTCTCTTCCATTTGCGGAGTTAGAATTCTCTTTTTGGAAATATTGTTCCCCACAAAATAGGATAGCTGAATCTCCATCAGGCCTTTTAATTCCTCCAAATCTTCATATTTCACTTTGGAAAATAAGGCCAGAGTAGAATCGATTTGTGCCTGGCTTTTGGAAAAAATAATCTGTTTACTTCCAAAACGTTGAAAAAAACGATTACGCAAAACTTCCAACTCAAACAAAGAATCAGCCAGTAGAATCCTGCGTCTCAAGTTATTGTAGTCATTCAGGTTATAACAATCCCGATCTTCATCGCGAGGCGGGCAGTTTTCAATGGAACGGTTTTTCAAATAATTATCCAAGAAACGTTGATAGACATACAGGTTTTTTAGTTGTTCATCGTTGAAATTCACCTCTTCGCGATAAGCAAAAAAATCCTCCGGAATGTCTTTTCCCGTAGGATTGAAATATTTATTAATCAAAAAAGCATAGCGTTCGCGCAGGTCATAAAATTCATAATCTATACTCTTCTCCGCCAGGGCCGTAAACTTTTTAGAAAATTGGTGTTTTTCTTCCAGGTCCTTCAACATTTTTTCCCGTTCTAATCGTATAGAATCTGTTTTTTGAGCAAATTCAGAAGGACCGATTTTGTAATAGGAAAAAACCAAGTCGTTATTCTTTTCATTCATTAAGTACAATTCCATAAAGAAATTATTCCGGGCGGCTTCTTTTCCGGAATAAACGAGGGTTTTATCAAAAGCCAAGGTGTTAAGTCGAAACAAAATACTATCACCCGGTTCGATATAAACCGTTTGGCTTTCGTTGCCGTGCCAAAAAGTATAAAGCCCCTCCTCTGAAGCTTCAAAAGAATAAGAAAAAGTATTGTTGGGACGAATCGAAATGGTGTCCACCAATTCACTCCCTTTATATAAAGTGATTTCTTTTTTTACCGGATTGATGATTTCCCCACCGAAAAAAACTAAACCAGACTCCCTGTCCTCGCTACAAGCCTGGAAAAATATAAAGAGGATAAGAATTGAAAGAACTCTTATTTTCATTATCTGGAAAAAGAATATTTAAGTCTTTGGGGGAAAAGAAGACCGGACTAAGCAAAAATATACCTATCCGAAGGTCATTTCTGTTAACTACTCGTTAAAACCTAAATCCATAAGCGTTAATCTTTTTCTTACGGGGGTTTATGCTTATTTTTGCACGCTCAAATAAAGAGGCTGTTTTTGTGGCTTCAACTTTTTAATAACCTGTAATTCAATCACCCACATGCTCACAGTTTCAAACCTTTCCGTGCAATTCGGCAAACGTGTGCTTTTTGATGAAGTGAACACAGTTTTCACTCAAGGAAATTGTTATGGAATTATCGGCGCAAACGGTGCCGGAAAATCTACTTTTCTTAAAATTCTTTCGGGAAAATCCGAACCCACCTCGGGTAAAGTTTTTCTCGAACCGGGAAAACGCATGTCTGTTTTAGAACAAGACCACAATCTTTTTGATGAATATCCCGTCCTGGAAACGGTTTTGCGAGGCAACAAACCCCTTTTTGAAGTCAAGACAAAAATGGATGCGCTTTATGCCGATTATTCGGATGAAAATGCCGAAAAAATAGGTGAATTGCAGGTAGAATTCGAAGAAATGGACGGCTGGAACGCCGAAAGTGATGCCGCTTCCCTACTCTCCAATTTGGGAATTCATCCGGATCTTCACTATAACCTCATGAAAGATTTGGATGGAAAACAGAAAGTTCGCGTGTTATTGGCGCAAGCTCTTTTTGGAAATCCCGATGTGCTGATTATGGATGAGCCCACTAACGATTTGGATTATGAAACCATAACCTGGCTCGAAAATTTCCTTGCAAACTACGACAATTGTGTGATCGTTGTTTCTCACGACCGACACTTTCTAGATGCGGTGTGTACGCACATTTCCGATATTGATTTTGGGAAAATAAATCACTACAGCGGAAACTATACCTTTTGGTATGAATCTTCTCAATTGGCTGCGCGCCAACGGGCACAGCAAAACAAAAAAGCAGAGGAAAAGAAAAAGGAACTCCAAGAATTTATACAGCGTTTTAGTGCCAATGTGGCCAAATCAAAACAAGCCACTTCTCGCAAGAAAATGATTGAAAAACTAAATATAGAGGAGATAAAACCTTCCAGTCGCCGTTATCCGGCAATAATTTTCGAACGAGAACGCGAAGCAGGAGATCAAATCCTTAATGTTGAAAACTTAAAAGCTTCAATCGACGGGGAAGTACTTTTTGATAATATCGACATCAATCTTGCCAAAGGCGATAAAACCGTTATTTTTTCAAGGGATTCCCGGGCAACTACTGCTTTTTATGAAATCATCTCAGGAAATTTGAAACCGGAAAAAGGCGATTTTAAATGGGGGATAACTACCACCCAATCTTATTTGCCTTTGGATAATTCCGCATATTTTCAAAGTGATTTATCCTTGGTGGATTGGCTACGCCAGTGGGCACAAACCAATGAAGAACGCGAAGAAGTTTATATCAGGGGATTTTTGGGAAAAATGCTTTTCAGCGGAGAAGAAGCTTTGAAATCTGCCAATGTGCTTTCCGGAGGCGAAAAAGTGCGGTGCATGCTCAGCCGAATGATGTTGATGCGCGCAAATGTTTTGCTTCTCGACGAACCTACCAACCACTTGGATTTGGAATCGATTACAGCCTTCAACAATTCCCTGAAAAATTTCAAAGGAAATATCCTTTTCACCACTCACGACCACGAATTTGCACAAACCGTGGCTAACCGTGTTGTCGAACTCACGCCCAATGGCGTAATTGACCGCTACAGCACTTTTGAGGATTATATGAACGACAAAGACCTTAAGGAGCAACGGCAAAAAATGTATGACGGCACCGTAAATGCACGCTAATAATTCAGGTTAAAATAATTTTATTTAAACTTTAATCATACCCGGTTTTTCCCGAAATCGGGTATTTTTGTGAGAAAGGAACATCTCCTGATTTTTTAGCGGATAAAAATATTTTGGTTTTTTGTAACCTTTTCATCTTTTTACCCGTATAACTAACTACAACCCATAACCCGCAAGGAATATAGATGAGACAGCTTAAAATTACTAAACAGGTCACCAACCGGGAGACCGCTTCGTTGGACAAGTATTTGCAGGAAATCGGTAAAGTTGATTTGATTACCGCCGATGAAGAAGTGGAATTGGCACAGCGAATCCGTGCCGGAGACGGTCGTGCTTTGGAAAAATTAACCAAGGCCAATCTGCGCTTCGTGGTTTCTGTAGCCAAACAATACCAAAATCAGGGTTTAACCCTCCCCGACTTGATTAATGAAGGAAATTTGGGGCTGATAAAAGCCGCAAAACGTTTTGATGAAACCCGTGGTTTCAAGTTCATTTCTTATGCCGTTTGGTGGATCCGTCAATCGATTTTACAAGCCTTGGCTGAACAATCCCGTATTGTGCGTTTGCCATTGAACAAAATCGGCTCTATTAACAAAATCAACAAAACCTATGCGTTTTTGGAGCAATCGCACGAACGCCCACCCAGCGCCGAGGAAATTGCAAAAGAATTAGACATGACCATCACCGATGTGAAGGAATCCATGAAAAATTCCGGACGTCATATTTCGATGGACGCTCCTCTGGTGGAAGGGGAAGATTCCAATTTGTATGACGTTTTGCGTTCCGGAGAATCTCCAAATCCCGACAAAGGTTTGGTGCATGAATCTCTCCGCACCGAAATTGAACGGGCGCTGGAAACCCTAACTCCGCGAGAGGCTGATGTTATCCGATTGTATTTTGGTCTTGGAAACCAGAATCCAATGACGCTGGAAGAAATCGGGGAAACTTTCGACCTTACCCGCGAGCGCGTTCGACAAATAAAAGAAAAAGGTGTTCGCAGATTGAAACACACTTCGCGAAGCAAAATCCTCAAAACCTATTTGGGATAATTTTTTAGAAGTTTATCATAAAACCCTCGGCAAAACCGGGGGTTTCTTTTTTTTGAAATTTTATGAGGATTTATTATTCATGCCCATCAAGAAAAAATACTTTCGTATTTTTGTACAAACGACATTTCCATGGAAAAACTCATTGCCCCCTCAATCCTCGCAGCCGATTTTGGAAACCTGCAACGCGATGTGGAAATGATTAATGAAAGTGTTGCCGATTGGTTTCATATTGATATTATGGACGGCGTTTTTGTTCCCAACATTTCATTCGGGATGCCCGTGCTAAAAACGATCGACCAACATGCGGCAAAAGTGCTGGATGTGCATTTAATGATTGTCGATCCGGATCGCTACATCGATACTTTTGCAGCACTGGGAGCCGATATCCTTACCGTGCATTATGAAGCTTGTACGCATCTTCACCGCACCCTACAAGCCATTAAAAAAGCAAACATGCGAACCGGAGTGGCGCTAAACCCTCACACCAATGTCAGCTTGCTGGAAGACCTTATCACAGAAATTGATTTGGTTTTGTTGATGAGTGTAAATCCAGGTTTCGGCGGACAAAGTTTTATTGAAAATACCTATAAAAAAATCCGTCAACTCAAAGAAATTATTCTGGACAACAACGCCTCCACACAAATTGAAATCGATGGCGGGGTTACCGATGAAAATGCAAAACAACTGGTAGAAACCGGAGCAGATATATTGGTTGCAGGAAGTTTTGTGTTTAAATCCTCCAATCCTGCAGAAACCATAAAAGACCTAAAAAGACTTGCCAATTCTTGAAGACGATAAAATTTTGGATGTACTGATCATCGGAGCCGGACCGATTGGAATAGCCTGTGCATTGGAAGCTCGGAAAAAATCTCTTTCTTATCTGGCAATCGAAAAAGGGCCGTTGGTAAATTCGTTATACAATTATCCCAACAACATGCGCTTTTTTTCTACTTCCGAAAAACTGGAAATCGATGATATTCCTTTTATAAGCACAAACGCCAAACCCGTTAAATCGGAGGCCTTGGAATATTACCGACGAATTGCTGTATCCAATCAGCTGAATATCAATTTATTTGAAAGAGTGGAAAGCGTTCAAAAACATTCCGATTATTTTTTAGTGCAAACTTCAAAACAAACTTACTCCACTAAGAACGTCATCGTAGCCACAGGTTTTTATGATATTCCAAATTATCTAAATGTTCCCGGAGAAAACTTGCCGAAGGTTTTTCATTATTATAAAGATCCCCATTATTTTGCGGGTCAAAAAA
>CAYPGZ010000019.1:18595-28996 GCA_964410335.1 uncultured Flavobacteriaceae bacterium
TTGCCGAAGGTTTTTCATTATTATAAAGATCCCCATTATTTTGCGGGTCAAAAAACCATCGTTGTCGGAGCCAGCAACTCGGCTGTGGATGCCGCTTTGGAGATTTATAGAAAAGGAGGAAAAGTAAACATGGTTATCCGTGGAAAAGCAATCGGAGAACGGGTGAAGTATTGGGTAAAACCCGATATCGAAAACCGAATTGCAGAAGGAAGTATTATCGCACATTTTAATAGCAATATCACCGAAATACGGGAAAAAGAAGTCGATATCAAGGATAATAAAGGAAACCTAAAAACACTGGAAAACGATTTTGTACTCTCTCTCGCAGGCTATCGTCCTGATTTTGAATTTCTTCAAAATATAGGAATTGAACTTTCCGAGGACAAATTGATTCCCAAACACAATGAACAAACCATGGAATCCAACGTTCCGGGAATCTATCTTGCCGGAGTAATCTGCGGAGGTACCGAAACCCACAAATGGTTTATCGAAAATTCGAGAATTCATGCCAAAATGATCATGGAAGATTTGGCTTGATTTGAAGTTGTCGACATTTATCCACTCAATTCCTCAACTCTCCACCTTTTTTTAAAATTCTTTTTTTGCGAAAAGATAAAAAATTGAGATTTAACTTACTTTTTAAAATCATAATCCGGTTGTTTGAGAAACTTTGGGTTAACTTTGAAGTATGCCCACAAAGAAACAAATATGGACTATCGGACATTCGACACGAAGTTGGGAAGAATTTGTCGAAATGCTGAAATCTTTCAAAATTGAACTGTTAGGTGATGTGCGCAGTTTTCCGGGTTCCCGTAAATTTCCTCATTTTCATAAAGAAAATATTGAAAAAAAGCTTCCTAAAGAAAAAATCGAATATTTTCATTTTAAGGATTTGGGTGGCCGTCGTAAAGCTTCTCCAAATTCTAAAAATACCATATGGAAAAATGTTTCTTTTCGAAGCTATGCCGACTATATGGAAACCGAAAGTTTTAAAAACGGAATAAAAAAACTAAACGAAGTAGCTTCCAAAAAAAGAGTGGCCATCATGTGTTCCGAAGCAGTTTGGTGGCGTTGTCATCGCTCCATGATTTCCGATTATTTGAAAGTAAACGGCTGGAAAGTTTTCCACATTATGAATACTGAAAAAGCTTATGAACATCCCTATACCAAACCGGCAAAGGAGATTGACGGGGAATTGGTTTATGGTAAGAAATAGAAAGACCTAACAAGTTGTGCCAACCGGTTAGGTCTATCCATTTAAAAACTTATTGCTTACGCAACACTTTGTTTTTTAATCAAATTCAGAGCCGAACCTTCTTTAAACCACTCAATTTGAGTGTCGTTGTAAGTATGATTTGCTTTGATGATATTTTTGCTTCCATCGGCATGAACAACTTCTATTGTGAGTTGTTTTTCCGGTGCAAAATCTTCTAAATCAATAAAGTTAAAGGTATCATCTTCCTGAATCAAATCGTAATCGTTTTCATCAGCAAAAGTAATTCCCAACATACCCTGCTTTTTCAGGTTGGTTTCATGGATTCGGGCAAAAGATTTCACCAACACCACTTTCACACCTAAATGCCTGGGTTCCATAGCGGCATGCTCCCGGGATGAACCTTCACCATAGTTGTGGTCGCCCACTACGATAGTTGGAATTCCTGCAGCTTTATATTCTCGTTGAACTTTGGGAACGCCATCATATTCGCCTGTCAATTGGTTTTTCACAAAATTTGTTTTCATATTGAAGGCATTCACTGCACCAATCAAGCAGTTGTTGGAAATATTGTCCAAATGTCCACGAAAACGCAACCATGGTCCCGCCATGGAAATGTGGTCGGTAGTGCATTTTCCATGCGCTTTAATCAGGAGTTTTGCCCCCATGAGGTTCTCTCCATCCCAGGGTTCAAAAGGTGTTAAAAGTTGTAAACGCTCGCTATTTTCATTCACCACAATTTCCACATCCACACCATTTTCTGAAGGAGCAACAAATCCGGCATCATCCACATCAAATCCTTGTGGCGGAAGCTCCAGACCTTGTGGTTCATCGAGTTTGACCTCTTCGCCGTCTTCATTCAACAAGCTGTCGCGGGTAGGATCAAAATCCAATCTTCCCGAAATGGCGATTGCTGCAACCATTTCCGGCGATCCCACAAAAGCGTGTGTATTGGGGTTTCCGTCTGCACGTTTTGAGAAGTTTCGGTTAAAAGAGTGAACGATGGTGTTTTTTTCATCTCCTTTGCGGTCGCTGCGATCCCATTGACCAATACACGGCCCACAGGCATTGGTGAAAATCGTAGCATCCAAATCCTCAAAAATCTTCAACAAACCATCGCGTTCGGCAGTAAACCGAATTTGCTCAGAACCGGGGTTTATCCCAAAATCAGATTTGGGCTTTATTTTTTTCTCGACTGCTTGTTTGGCAATAGAAGCGGCACGTGTCAAATCCTCATAAGAAGAGTTTGTACAAGAACCTATCAATCCCCAATCTACATTTATCGGCCAATCATTTGCTCTTGCTTTTTCACCCATCTCAGAAATGGGAGTAGCCAAATCGGGAGTAAAAGGACCATTGAGATGTGGTCGTAATTCAGAAAGGTTGATTTCTATAATTTCGTCAAAATACTGTTCAGGATTTTCATACACTTCCGGATCTCCGGTCAAGTATTCTTTGATTTCATTGGCAGCATCAGCTACATCATCACGCTTTGTAGCTCGCAGAAAACGTTCCATGGCAGCGTCATAGCCAAAAGTGGAAGTAGTCGCTCCAATTTCGGCACCCATATTGCAAATCGTTCCTTTTCCGGTACAGGACAGATTTTTTGCTCCTTCCCCGAAATATTCAACAATAGAGCCTGTTCCCCCTTTTACGGTAAGGATTCCTGCGACTTTCAGAATAACATCTTTAGAGGCAGTCCATCCGTTTAGTTTACCTGTAAGTTTGACCCCAATAAGCTTTGGGAATTTCAATTCCCACGGCATGCCGGCCATTACATCAACGGCATCAGCACCACCCACTCCAACTGCTACCATTCCTAAACCTCCAGCATTTACGGTATGTGAATCGGTTCCAATCATCATTCCGCCGGGAAAGGCATAGTTTTCCAAAACCACTTGGTGAATAATTCCGGCACCGGGTTTCCAAAATCCAATTCCATATTTATTGGAAACCGAACCCAGAAAATCAAAAACCTCGTTACTGGTTTCGTTGGCGCGTAGCAAATCAGCTTTTGCGCCTTGTTTGGCTTGGATAAGATGGTCACAATGTACGGTGGTGGGCACCGCCGTTTTTTCTTTTCCGGCTTGCATAAATTGCAATAAAGCCATCTGCGCGGTAGCATCCTGACAAGCAATCCGGTCAGGGGCAAAATCCACATAGTCTTTTCCTCGTTGGAAAGCGCGGTCCGGAATTTTATTCCACAAATGGGAATACAATATTTTTTCGGAAAGAGTTAAAGGTTTCCCCACAATTTCTCGTGCTTTATCCACACGTTCAGCCATTTGGGAATATACCTTCTTAATCATTTCAATGTCGTAAGCCATGATTTTTGCTTTTTTTTATTGAAACGCGAAGGTACAAAATCAGAATGAATTTTGAAAATAATCAATCAGATCAAAATATTGGCTAAATAAATTCATTCAAAATCAATTATGATTGAATAGAATTATTCTAAATTGATTATAGACATGTATTTTTGCTAAATTATTAATAAGCTTGAAGTGATAATTCCCTTAAAATCGAAAAAGGCTTGTTTAAAATAAACTTTTAATCAAATATTCTTCCGTTATTCCTTCGGCCTCCGCTTTATAATTTTTGATAATCCGGTGCCGTAGAATTCCATCGGCCACGGCTTGCACATTTTCGATATCAGGAGAAAATTTTCCGTTTACCGCAGCATGGGATTTTGCGGCGAGAATAAGGTTTTGTGATGCTCGCGGCCCTGCTCCCCAATCCACATATTCTTTCACAAGATCAATGGCCATAGAAGAATTTGGCCTTGTTTTTCCCACCAAACTTACCGCATATTCCACCACATTATCGGCCACGGGTATTCTGCGAATTACATGTTGAAAATCGATAATTTCTTGAGCTGTAAATAGGGGATTTATTTGCTGAATATCGTCTGCAGTAGTGGTTTTTACTACTTCAATCTCTTCCTCAAAAGTGGGATATTCCAGATTGATGGCAAACATAAATCGATCGAGTTGGGCTTCAGGCAAAGGATAGGTTCCCTCCTGCTCTATCGGGTTTTGTGTAGCCAACACAAAATAGGGTTGTGCGAGTTTATAATTGTGTCCTGCAACTGTCACTGCCCGTTCTTGCATCGCTTCCAACAATGCTGCTTGGGTTTTGGGCGGAGTCCGGTTGATCTCATCCGCTAAAATGATATTTGAAAAAACCGGGCCTTTGATGAATTTAAAATTTCGATTTTCATCCAAAATTTCCGAACCGAGTATATCGCTGGGCATCAAGTCGGGCGTAAATTGAATGCGTTTGAAATCCAATCCCAGAGCTTCGGCAATGGTATGTACCATCAGGGTTTTTGCCAAACCGGGAACACCGATTAAAAGGGCATGTCCCCCGGAAAAAATTGAAAGTAAGATTTGGCTTATCGTCTTTTCCTGACCGATGATGATTTTTGCGATTTCTAGCTTGAGCCGGGTGTGCTTTTCCACCAACTGCTCAATTGCAGCAACGTCTGACATGTATTGTTTTTTATGACCGATACGGTATTTGAAACTCGTTACTCGGTGGTTTTATATGTTTTTATGATTCTTCCCGTTAGCACCTGTGTTTTCTCAATGATTTTATTCTTTTCTCCAGTTTGCCTGAAAATCACACTCCCTATATTTTCCATTGATTTTTATATAGGTATCTTCAATGACTTCATTTTGCCATTTAGCGATGGCCTCTAACTTTTTTTCCTTGAGGGCTAATTCTTTGATTTTTTCAAAATCCTGCGCATAATTTGCAATATGTGCCGGATAGCGCTTGGTTACAGTTATAATCTTAAAAAAGATATTGCCGGTACGGTCTGATTCACGCAAAACCGGCGACATTTCTCCTTCTTTCAAATCTACTACCTGGTTGTAAATATTTGGATCTACTTTCGCGAGTTCTTGCCGAGTTCCTCCGCTAAGGGGATTTCGGAGTCTCCCCCCATCTTCTCTGGTTTCCTTTTGGTCTGAAAATTTCCGGGCAGCTTCAGCAAAATCCATTTTTCCTTCGGCTATGATTTGCCGGATACTGTCAGCTTTAGCTTTTGCTGCGGCAATGGTTTCGGGTGTTCTGTCAGGAACCAACAAAATATGGCGCACCACTACTTTTTGTCCTAGAATTTCTTCTACCATCAAAATATGATATCCAAACTCTGTTTTGAAAGGCTTGCTGATTTGTCCTTCTTGAAGGCTAAATGCAGTTTGTTTAAATTCGCGCACAAAAGGATCATCGCGGGTCATCGTGATTTTTCCGCCTTGAACACTACTTCCCGGATCATCGGAATAAAGCACAGCTTTGGTGGCAAAACTGGATTTTCCCGCAAGGATTTCCTCGCGAAATTCATTGAGTTGATCAATGACTTTCTGCACTTCTTCTTCAGGAATTTCGGGTTCGATAATGATTTGAGCAATTTCTAACTCATCTCCAAATTCAGGGAGCTTATCGTCAGGAATAGAATCAAAAAATTCACGGGTTTCTTCCGGAGTGATTTCAATTTCCTCGATAACTTTAGATTGCATACGTTGGGTCAATTCCTGTTCTTTTACAATATCATAAAGTTGTGTACGAAGCTCGGTTTCCGTGTCAATTCGGTAATATTCGAGCAATTTATCCATCGACCCCAGTTCGCTGGTTAAATAATCAATTCGTTGTTGCACCTGCCCGTTGATTTGTGCTTCTTCAATAATAATACTGTCCTGAATAGCTTGATGGGCATAAAGTTTATTTTTCATGATGCGTTCGGCCAGCTGGCAATCCGTAATACTATCGGTGGGGATTCCCTGACTTTGCAATTGCAGGTACATCTGTTGGATATCACTTTCGAGAATCACTCGTTCACCCACAACGGCTGCAACACCATCAATTTTAAATCGTTCGAAAGGAACAATAGAATCGGTGGAGGCTTCCAAAGAACCCGAATAAGTCAAATCGCCGGCATGGGCAGGAGATTTTAGGGAATCGATAGAAAAAGCCACTGGCTCGGGAATGCTGTCGGTTGCCACTGCTAAACTGTCTTGGGCTTTTGCTTGGCGGCACACAAAAGCAAAGGAACAAAGGAGCAACAGCTTAATTATATATTTCAAATTCATTGTTTTCAAGGGCATCTTTTTTAATTTCAAGTTCCAGTTTTTTGGATAATTCCTGTTTTCGCCTATGTTGCAAAATTTGCATTATGGTTGGTTTTGCATAATTTAAAGGCGCTCGTTCTCCGCGCATTAGCACGTCATTTATATATATTAAATAGACTCCCAAAGAGTCTTCAAGTTGTAAAAAATTCTTTTCTTTCAACAATTGCCCTTTATTTTCAGCACCCAAGGGAGGGATTTGTCCAAGCACTTTAATTTGACTCACCCACACCGAATCGTTGAACGAATAGGAATTGAATTGCAAGGATTGTTTCATTAATTCCTGTCTATCTTCCATCGAAAAACTCAGGAAATGTTGTTTAATTTCATCAAAACCCGTCAATGAATCGCTCAAGTGGATATAACGCAACTTAAGCAGGTTTTCGTTTAAATTGAACATATCGGGATGATCTCTGTAAAAAGATTCGACTTCATTATCGGTGAAAACGGAGTCTAAATCTCTACCAATTAATGCATCCTTATAGGCTTTTATAAATAATTTCTCCCGATAATCCTTCACCAGCAATTCAAATCTCACTTGCGTCTCCATAGGGAGATTGATTTTTGCACCTTCCAACAAAAGTTGTTCGGTTGCCCAATTCTCGATAAAGCCGGCTACTACAATCATGCTATCCTGTCTGGAAGCTCCATCCGGAACTACATCGGCGATATCAGCTTTATATAAATACGTGTCATTTACCCGCGCAATAGCTTCTGTCGGCACTTGTTGATCCCGGCAGGAAAAAACGGTGCACAAAAAAACCCAAGCCCCTATTTTCAGCTTATTCGCCAAACTTTCTTTTTATTTTGCGCAAAGCCTTATTATTGATTTTCACCTGATATTTGCCGTGCAAAGTTTGCATCCATTCTTTTTCAAGCCAATTTTGATAATCGCTCACTACCCTTCCCCGCACATCTTCAAGGCTATTCGTGGCGTACTTTGCGGTATGTTTTTCAAAGTAATTTTCCAACCCCAAGGTATCGGTTTTTGCCGTATTCCAGACTTTTTCTTCCATCAGATCAAACAGTAAAAGCCCGTTATAATATTCTCGAGCTATCATGGCAAACTCAGGATTGATATCCTCGAGATGATCGCGGTGATAGGTCAACATAAATCTATCAGTGAAATCCTTATAAAACTTATTAATCAGGTTTTTCTTATCTTTTTCCTCAGTCGGGATTTTCTGCATTTTAGACAGGTAAACGGCAAAATCCCGATAGGTTTTAGATTCTTTTTCTATTACGATAATCGGTTTATCGGGAAAATTGATGCTCGCTATATCCCAGCTTCCATTTAAAATACCTTCAGACACAGTTTCATAAAAATATGATAGGGCTTCCCGGTTGGGTTTAAAATCATATCGTTCCCGAAGCTTTTCCATCAAATTTTCATTAATCACCCGTGCTCGGGAATCTTTCCTCACTTTTTCTTCGATGCCGGGTAATTCTTTTTCAAAAGAGCCAACGGGATATTTTTCGATTAATTTTAGAATATGCCACCCAAACTTACTCTCGAAAGGCGCTGAAACCGAACCCGGTTTTTCCATAGAAAACGCGATTTCCTCAAATTTCTCAGAATTTAATGCTCCGGGACGAAAAGGGACTAATTTTCCACCATTAATTGCGGTATTGCGGTCATCACTATATTTTTTTGCCAAGGAATCAAAAACAGCTCCATTTTTGATTTGCTTATAGATTTCTCGAATCTTTTTCTCGGCATCAACAGAATCTTTTTGCACAATCATGATATGAGCCACACTCACTTTTCCTCTAGCAGGTCTTTTGGCATTCAGTTTTATTAAATGATATCCGAAATCGGTGCGTACGGGCATCGAAATTTCACCAACTTTAGTTTTATAAGCCGCGGTTTCAAAAGGATAAACCATCTGAAAAACGGTAAACCATCCCAAATTTCCGGCGTTTTTTTGCGCAGAAGGATCCTCGGAAAATTCTTTGGCCATTTCTCCAAAGTCTTTTCCTGCGATGATTTCTTTTCGGATATTCATAATTTTCCGATAAGCTTTCAAAGTATCTTCAGGAGAAGCATTTGGCGATACATTTATCAAAATATGACTGGCATTCACAGCTTGTTGCATTCGCTCATAAGCTTCTTTCACCAGTTTATCGGTAACCTCGATATTGGTCATATATTTATTTACCAATTGAGTGCGATATTTTCGATATTCTGTTTGGAAAGCTTCTTTTTTATCTAGTCCAAGTGCCTTTGCTTCTTTGATTTTCAATATGTAATCCGTGTATAAATCGAGGTAATCATCGATATTGGTTTGAAGATTGTCCTCGACAACTTCGTGGTTTTTTTGATACATATGTTCAAATTCATCCACAAAATAAGGCTCCCCATTCACTGTGAGCAACACCTCCCGAGATTGTCCAAAAAGGAGAACCGGCAGACAAATAATCAATGTCAAAATGATTTTTTTCTTCATGAAGCCCCAGAGATTTTTTATCAACAACCCGCAAAAATAAGAAAACGCAGGGAGTTGGCAAGGTTCACTATGGGGGTAGAAACCTCAGCGTTTTCAGAGAATTTATCTTGAATAGTTGGGAGATTCGCGAGTAATAGTCACATCATGGGGATGACTTTCGTGAATTCCCGAAGCGGTGATTTTTACAAACCTTCCGGTTTCTTTCAAGGTTTCAATATTTTTTGCACCACAATATCCCATTCCTGCACGAAGTCCTCCAATGAATTGCGTCATGCTTTCCACCAGTTCACCCTTGTAGGGAACGCGGCCTACAATTCCCTCGGGGACAAGTTTTTTGATATCATCTTCCACATCTTGGAAATAACGATCTTTCGAACCTTGTCCCATTGCTTCGATGGATCCCATTCCCCGATATGTTTTGTATTTTCTTCCTTCATATATAATGGTTTCCCCGGGCGATTCTTGTGTGCCTGCCAGCAACGAACCTAACATCACACAATCCGCTCCGGCGGCAATGGCTTTGGGTATATCTCCGGTGTAACGAATTCCTCCGTCGGCAATAACAGGAATGCCACTTCCTTTGATTGCTGCAGCAACATCCAATACCGCAGAAAATTGTGGAAAACCAACCCCTGCAACCACTCGTGTAGTGCAGATTGAACCCGGCCCAATTCCTACTTTTATTCCATCAGCTCCGGCGTTTACCAAATATTTTGCAGCTTCGGCTGTGGCAATATTGCCCACGACCACATCCAGTTCCGGAAATTCTTTTTTCACTTGCTCCAATACGACCACCACCCCTTTGGTATGTCCGTGAGCGGTGTCAATTACCACTGCATCCACTCCGGCATTCACCAAAGCTCTGGCGCGTTCAACAGCATCTGCGGTAACTCCCAAGGCAGCAGCCACACGAAGTCTTCCATAAGAATCTTTGTTTGCTATGGGTTTTTGGGTAAGTTTTTCAATATCGCGAAAAGTAATCAGACCAACCAGTTTTTCCTCTTTGTTGACTACGGGAAGCTTTTCAATTTTGTTTTCCTGAAGTATTTCTTCGGCTTCTTCCATCGAAGTGCCTTCCGAAACAGTAACTAGGTTTTCTGAAGTCATTACTTCCGAAATCGGACGCTGATTATTTTTTTCGAAACGCAAATCTCGATTGGTGACGATTCCCAGCAATTTCCCTTTTTCATCCACAATAGGAATTCCTCCTATTTTATGTTCTTTCATATAATTTTTGGCATCGATCACCTTGGCCGTAATCGGTAAGGTCACGGGATCGATAATCATGCCGCTTTCGGCTCTTTTTACCTTGCGTACTTTCAAGGCTTGTTCCTCGATTCCCATGTTTTTGTGAAGCACCCCAATTCCGCCTTCCCGGGCCATGGCAATAGCCATTCTCGATTCGGTGACGGTATCCATGGCTGCGGAAACTATAGGAACATTGAGAGAAATGTTCTTTGAAAATCTGGATTGTATGTTGACTTCGCGAGGGAGTACTTCGGAAAAAGCAGGAACCAACAACACATCGTCGTAGGTTAATCCTTCCCCAACGATTTTATCTTGGTGTGAAGACATGGCAATTAGGATTTAATTGCGCGCAAAGATACGATTT
>CAYPGZ010000020.1:0-11338 GCA_964410335.1 uncultured Flavobacteriaceae bacterium
GGATTGATGTTTTTCTTTAACAAATCCACTCCGGAACAACTTTACTATGCCCATTTTGAAGCTTATCCCAATGTGGTCAACCCCATAATCCGCGGTGAAAGCGAAACCACTTTGGCCAACAAGACCTTCATCGCCTATGAAAAAGGCGAATATGAAAAAGCCATAACCGGTCTCTCCCAACTCTACGAACAGACGGGGAAAGGCCATTTTTTGCTTTATCAAGCCAGTGCCCTTTTGGAAATCGGAAAACCCGAAAAAGCCATCCCGCTTTTAAAAAAGCAACTTGCTTTGGACGATGCCTTTTCCGAAAAATCAAGGTGGTATTTGGCCTTGGCTTATCTGAAAACAGGCGAAACCGAAAAAGCAAAACGGCTTTTCAAGGAAATCAGTTCAGAAAATTCATACAAAACCGAAGAAGCAAAAAGTATTTTGAGTGAATTGGAATAGGCATTAAACTTTCTTGCCTTTCTTTTTCTTGTAGATAATCAACCCCAAAACAACAACACCTATACCAAGTATCGCCCACAACCACCAGTTTGTGGTGCCGATGATTGGTGTGGTGTTCCCCGTCAAGACAAAACCAGCCCAATAATAGGGATGTTGCAAACTTTTGTCAGTGGTTTTGCCATCCGCAAGGCCGCGGCTTTGTTTTGACAATCTTTTAGGTGAGCCTTTGCCGCGATTCCCGCAAAAAGGTAAACGGCAATAAGAATAGGCAAATGGAGGCTTGAATGCATTAATCCTAACCGGCAAAATAAAAACACCGGCAGCTGTATATCACACCACAGCTATTTTCAATATAAAAACGATGGATTTTGGCGGTGTAGTCCGCGAACCCAACACCACAAAAATGGATGTGTATTGTGTGATTTATGTCCCTTTTCCGGAGTAGGAACTTTGGATTTTTTAAATAAAAAGCCTCTCAAATATTCTTAAACCATTCCTCGAAGTGCTTCCCGAGCAGAGGAACAGGTGCTTGCTTGTGATTTATGGCATTAATCAAGCCTATTACCCAGAGGACTATTAAAAATAATCCGCCCAACAGACTGACTATCCATCCTAAAATTGGAATAATATTAATTACGGAAAATGCCAATCCGGTCAGACAAATTCCTAAAGATTGCCGAATATGATATGCCCCAAAAGGGTTTTTCTTTTCCTGGTTCATCACAAAGGCGATAATCAACCCGATAACAGTAAGATATGCAATAATGGCGATTGAGTTGTCGCTTGATGTTTCTGCATTGTACGCAGGCTCGGTGTGGGGGTTATTAGCTTCCATATTTATAATATTTTAGTTGTTAATCGGAGTTGAATATGAGGACTAATTTACAAATTTATTTCAATTGGATTAAATTTGATAGATAAAAGAAAGACGACTAATAAATAATCGTCTTTCGCAAACTATAAAAAAGAGAACCTTAAAAAAATTAAATATTAAAATTCGCTTCTGCCAATCGCCTTCCAACAATGAGTACATACTACGATTCGGCAAAGGGCAAAATAATGCTGCCTATATTAAAATCTGCACCTGCACTATCCATTAGTGTCACAAGCAATAAAAGGTTAACATCAATGGGTTATTTTTAAATTTATTTTTTTCGATTGAAGAGAATCAGGCATATTAATTTTTACAGGAAGGAAAATCAATATTTCGGGCAGGCAGAAGAAATTCCAGTGAAAATGCATTTAGCTTTTCCTTGTGCCCTTGCGGATAAAAAGCAAAACAATTCCCAGGAGAAGAGTGGTTCCTAAAGCATACCACCACCATGATATTCCGGAAGAAATAGGAGAAGTATCCCCGCTTACCACAAGTCCGGCCCAATAGTAGGGATGTCTTAAAGCTTTGTCTGTGGTGGTGTGGAGGTAAGTGAGTTTTGCATCGCGCAGCGCACCGGCTTTATCTTGACCGGCTTTCAGATTCTGATAAAATAAAGGCATGATTTGCGCAGTTTCACGATCAGGTATGGGCCATAAACTTCGCACGGTGCTTTTCACCCCGGCATAGGTGAAGGCGCGCGAAAGACTCTGAACCCCTTCGCCGTTTTGTATGCTTCCCGTGCCGGTGTTGCAGGCGCTTAATACTGCAAGATTAGCAGGAATGTTCATTTGATAAAGTTCCGAGAGATAAAGTTTTTCGTTATTGTTGAAAATCAGGGTTGACTTTTCAGGTTGTTTTTCGTCCAATACGGCGTGCATCGCCAAATGTAGGATTTCATAATCGGCTGCATTTTCAACAAAATTGGTTTTTGAGGCTTCTTCAGCCAGAAAAAGATGACCATCAAACAATTCTTGTATTTTCTGTGCCTCAGCCTTTGCTCCTTTCAGTTCATAATATCCGGAACGCACAAGCGTATTCACCAAACTGTCATTGAAATTTACTGCAAGTGTGGCTTTATATTCCGGCGAAAAAAGTCCAAGATTTGTCGAGCTTTCCTTCCGGAGTTTTCTTTGAATAAGCCACAACTTCAGGGAAGAAGTGTAGCCAATGGCATATTTTTTCAACAGGAATTCCCCTTGAGAATTGATTAAGGTTTCAAAAGGGAGATAGCTTAAAAAACTATTATTTATAAAAGTGAGTTTTTCATGTTGCCCTAATTCAATTGGTTCGAGCAGAATATGATAAAGCTCCCGCGCCTGTTCTTCATATTCACTGTTTATACTTTTTAAAGAAGACAGGTATTCATTTGTTTTATCAAAAAGGATTGATCTGGTAATGGGTAGCTGCTGAAGTTGCACCTGGTCGCGTGTGATTTTGTATGCAAAAACCAGAGAATCTGTGATGATATAATTTACGGCTATTTCATCGAGGTCCATTTCGCCTTGAAAATTTGTGAGCTGGAAATCATTTTGAGAAAATTGATGATAAGCCTTATCATTGAGGTTTAGCGAATCAGCATAAATTCTTTTGTGATTGCGTAAAAAATTAGACCATAAATAATCCGAATTATTTTTTTCCACTTGAGTCAGAGATTCTTCATGGTAGTTATCCAGGAGATTCACGCAACTCAGCATTCCTTCATAAATTTTATTCTGAAGATTTGCCAGCTGTTCATTGAATTTTCCGCGACGATATAAACGAGAAAACAGTACAGAGGCTTCCCGATAAGCCTTATAGGATTTTTCTAAATAATTTTCGTTAGTATGCAAATGATAGAATTCCAACAAGATATCGCCAA
Organism: uncultured Flavobacteriaceae bacterium; assembly: GCA_964410335.1. Taxonomy (GTDB): domain Bacteria; phylum Bacteroidota; class Bacteroidia; order Flavobacteriales; family Flavobacteriaceae; genus DASSWG01. The sequence goes on from CAYPGZ010000020.1 coordinate 3,180, forward strand.
TTTCAAGGAGATCTTGTAAAATGATAAAGTCATTGAGGTTTTCCGGAGCGTTTAAATAAGAATTTAATTCTTCATTGAAGATTTCCAGTGCCTCTTCATATTTATTTGTCCCAAAATAGGCAAATGCCAGATTATGCCGAATTGAAGTAAGCCTATTGAAGTTGTTAATTTCAGGATATGACAATGCTTTTTGAGCGTAAATGATGACATCATCCCATTTTTCATAATCCATACCCAAAGTGGTCAATACCCAGTAAGCCTGCAAAGCTCCAAAAGAATAGGAGATTGATTCGGAGAAATGAAGGGCGTTCAAATAATGTTTTTTTGCCTTTTCGTAATTGCCGGCTTTATGGAAAAAAGAGCCTGTTTCCAGGTCATATTTCACAATAATATTCCGCTCCATAGGGGAATATTCTATGTTTTCTTCCGGTATTATTTTTTGAAAAGACCGGTAGTTTTCTTCCACTTGAACAGAATCATTCAGCGCACCGGCATATTGGATTTTATTGTAGTAATAAAGAGCTTTACCCGCATCGAGATGAGGAAGATTTTCATCGCCATTTATAAAACTTTTGTCATTTTTATGGGTATTAAAATATAGCGTCATTTTTTCTATCAAGTCCGCACATTTTTCGAGATCACCATATTTTATTAAGGTTTCAAAATTGCTGGCATATTGTTTGAAAAGAATAAATTTATTTTCAGGTTGGATTTTTTCATATATTTCTTGGGCCTTTAACCCGTAATTCAAAGTTTGAGTAAAATTGGGAGTGAAACTATACACCACCCCAAGAAAATGATTGATTTCCGCAGTGGGCATCGAATAATACCCATAGGCTTGAATTGTGTTTTCCAGAGCTTGTTCAAAATAAGTTATTGCCCCTTCATAATCTTGCATATACCATTTGACATGCGCGAGTTGTTTCAACGAGGCTGCAATTTCTTTTTGATATGGGGTTTCTTCTGAATCATTCTGCAAAGCCAGCTCATAGGCTGTATTTGCCGCTTCCCAAGCTTTTTGGGGTTGATTAGTAGGAATAAGTACATAGCTGTATTCGAGATATAAATAAAGTTTTTCTCGAGGATTTTGTCCTTCCATAGTTTCAAATACAGAAATTGCTTCTTCAATCAGGGAAGTGGCTTTTTCCATATCTGAAGTAAGATAGGATTGAGCAAATTTTATTTTATATAACTGTGTTTTATAGCTATCGGAAAAGGTGTCTTCCATCGACGCTATTATTTCATCTCGAAGTTCAACCTCAGCGGCATAATTTTTTTGTGAAGCCAACTCATCGGCTTTTTGGATTTTTGAGGACTGGGCATAAATTCCGGAAAAACAAAATAAGACTATAATGAATAAATAGGGGATTTTCATTAGAATAAATTTGTAATTTATTCAAAAGTAGTCAAAAAACCCGAGGTGTCCCTATTCAAAAAAAAGCATCACCTGATTTAGGGGAAGATATTCATCATCTTTACTAAAACTGCTCCATTAGGATAAGAGGTAGGTTTTTTTGTATGAAGAGTTTCAGTAGTGGAAATTTTGTGAAGCCCCTTGGCTGCGAAGGTATTATTTTCTTCACAACACAGAAGCGGATTATTCCTCGCATCTAATATTATTTCGATCTCACACAGAGGGATATAATTTCCCGATACTTCCCAATCATCGATTAAATTTTGGTTATGAGCTCCCCATTTATTGAGAGCGCCATCGATGCTGAAAGAAAAAAACATTAATGAAGCAATAGCCAGCTTTGAAACGATATGTATTTGTTTTAAAATTGTCATAGTATTTATATATATAGGGGTATACATAAAAACTGTCTGAAGCCTGATTTTTCGCTCTTAGCCGTTTTCTCCCGAATGGATACCGGTTTTTTGAGGATAAAAAATTTATTCTCGTTCAAGGTCTTCCTTCTTTAATGTCGGAAGAAAAAAAAGGTTAACATCGGATTTTTTATAAGTGAATATTTGTGATTCTATAAACCTCAGTAAAATTTTTACTTTTGTATTGTTAACCTTCCCCTCTTTAAGAACATAAATGCTTGAAGAAACACATGCTTGAAGACCCCGAATTAGAAAAACTAAAGCGAGGCGACGATGAAGCCCTGCGAAAAGTATATATGGAATATCGCCGGCCTTTTTTGAATTATATACGGAGATTTGAACTGGATCAGGACACGATATTGGATATTTATCAAGATTCCATCATCACCCTGCACGAAAATCTCCTTCATGGAAAATTAACCCATCTTACATGCAGTTTGAAAACCTATTTGTTTGGGATTGGAAAGTTTAAAGTGTATGCCTATTTCCGAAAAAATAAAAAAACATTTCTGGTGGAGGATTCCCATGATTTGGAAAAAAGTACTGAGGAATTTGAAGTTGAAATAGAAAAACCCACATTAACAGAAAAACAGCAACGCCTCAAAAATGCACTCAAAAAAATGACCGGCAAATGCAAAGAGATATTGGAGTTATTCTATTTCCGGGGTCTCACAATTGATGAAATTAGGGATTACGAAGGATATGAAAACAAGAATACTGTAAAAAGCCAAAAATCTCGATGCTTGAAAACCCTCAAAAAAATGATTCTGGAACCATGAATAGAGAGGACTTGATACAGGCTTATATCCACGGTCGGCTCGACACAAAAATGCAAGCCGAGTTTGATGAGCTTTACAAAAATGACGACGGATTTAGGGAGGAAGTACTTTTTTATAAAGACCTCAATGTGGCATTTTCTTCGCTGAATCAGAAGGAAATAAAGGCAAAACTACGAGAATTTGAAAAAGAATTAGATCCTGATGAAACCTCGAATGTTTATGAGAAACCTGAAAAACTAAAAAACAAGTCCTTAAAAAAATGGATTGCCGCAGCTTGTTTAGTAATAGTGGTGGGGTTGAGCCTGACGCTTATTTTTGAAAAACCCGGCGCCGATGAAATCTATTTTGCTCATTTTGAGCCCTATCCCAATATAGTAAGTCCGATTACTCGTGGGGAAAGTGAAGAGGATTTGCTCCAACAAACTTTTTTGGCTTATAAAAATGGAGCCTATGAAAAATCCGCTGCCGGCTTCAAAAGTCTTTTTGAAAGCACACAAAAAAGTTATTTTTTGCTTTATGAAGCAAACTCCTATTTAGCAAATGATGATCCGGAAAAAGCGATTCCCTTGCTCGAAAAACAAATCTCTTTTGGGGATGAATTTACGGAAAAATCAAAATGGTATTTAGCTTTAGCTTATTTAAAAACCGGCAAACCTGATAAATCCAAAAAACTTTTCTCGGAAATCATTCAGGCAAAATCCTACAAAGCCGAAGAAGCAAAAGAGATTATAGACAAATTGGATTAAGTTTTCTTCACTCCCGGAATATATACGTTCTATATAAAAAGAAGTTAATAAGCCTTTTCAGCCGGCAGGAATTCCTATTTTCGTGAAAAAAAAGGAATAAAAGAAGTGAAGAGATTAAAGATTTTTTGGAAACTGCTGAAAAATGCGTTTAGCAGTTGGCTCAAAAATGAACCTTGGGCTCAGAGTGCTACTATTGCTTACTACACTCTTTTTTCCCTCCCCTCCCTCTTGATTATTGTAGTTTCGGTAGCGGGTTATTTTTTAGGAAGAGAGGCCGTACAAGGGAGAATTACCCTGGAAATTTCTGAATTTATCGGACCGGAAGTGGCAAAGGCGGTGGAAGATATTATTGCCAATTCCTTTTTGACTGAAGATTCCACCCTCATGTTGATTTTTGGGATAGGGGTATTGCTTTTTGGGGCCACCGGTGTTTTTTTTCAACTCAAAAAAGCCATGAACCATATTTGGGGGGTGACGGCAAAAAAAACCAATTTTTTGCGCATGCTCATCGATCGGGCAATTTCTTTTGGAATGGTGATGGTGTTAGGCCTACTCATGCTGGTTTCGCTCATCGTTTCCGCAATTTTGGCTGCTTTTGGTGAGTATCTGACTTCCCTTTTGCCTCAGTTGAGTCATCCCATGATTCAGCTTCTGAACTTTTTAATTTCCTTCTTTTTCATCGTCACACTTTTTGCCATGATCTTTAAGCTTCTTCCCGATGTGAAACTGCGGTGGAAGACCGTTTATCAGGGAGCAATTCTCACCACGGTTTTCTTTCTTCTCGGAGAATTTATCATTGGATTTTATTTTGGAAAATCCAATCCGGGTTCGGTTTATGGAGGCGCTTCGGCGATGGTTCTTATTCTATTGTGGGTCTATTATTCCTGTCTTATTCTCTTTTTTGGAGCGGAATTCACTGTTCAATATGCCTATTATAAACAAGAAAAAATAGAACCTACCAAATATGCCGAGCCCGCTATATATCAACGATTGGAAAGCTTGGAAGAAAAAAGGAAACAGCTTCTGGACCAAGATAGGATATTGAGGATTTTGTCTAAATCCGATGAGCACTCTACGAAGAAGTGACATCCTGTCAGGATTTTTTTCATGGCATAATGCTTGACTAATAGTAAAATGAAAAAAAACAACAAAAAAATCAAATAACAACAAAAAACCAATTAAACAAAGTACCCATGAGTAAAATAATAGGTATAGACTTGGGGACCACCAACTCTTGCGTGTCTGTGATGGAAGGCAACGAGCCTACGGTAATTCCCAATGCCGAAGGGAAAAGGACTACTCCATCCGTGGTTGCCTTTGTGGAAGGCGGCGAAATCAAGGTTGGCGACCCCGCAAAAAGACAAGCAGTTACCAATCCCGAGAAAACAATTAGCTCCATAAAACGATTTATGGGGAACAAATATTCAGAATCCGAAAAAGAAGCCGACCGTGTTCCTTATAAAGTGGTAAAGGGAGATAACGATACGGCGCGTGTGGAAATCGACGGAAGAAAATATACTCCTCAGGAAATCTCCGCTATGATTCTTCAAAAAATGAAGAAAACCGCAGAAGATTATTTGGGGCAAGATATTACCGAAGCGGTTATTACCGTTCCGGCATATTTTAATGATTCACAACGTCATGCCACCAAAGAAGCCGGAGAGATTGCCGGTTTGAAAGTGCGCCGAATCATCAATGAGCCCACGGCAGCAGCCTTGGCTTATGGATTGGATAAAAAAGGAAGCGACCAAAAAATTGCTGTTTTTGACTTTGGAGGAGGAACGCATGATGTTTCTATTCTCGAGCTTGGAGATGGCGTATTTGAAGTACTTTCCACCGATGGGGATACCCACTTGGGAGGAGATGATATCGATGAAAAAATAATCGATTGGTTGGCAGATGAATTCAAAAAAGAAGAAGACATCGACTTGCGAAAAGACCCGATGGCTCTTCAACGATTGAAAGAAGCCTCGGAAAAAGCAAAAATCGAACTTTCCTCTTCTTCCAACACAGAAATAAACTTGCCTTATATTACGGCTACCTCAAGCGGGCCAAAACACTTGGTAAGACAACTTTCGCGCTCAAAATTCGAACAATTGATTGCGGATTTGGTGCAAAGAACAATTAAGCCTTGTGAAAAAGCATTAAAAGATGCAGGATTGTCCACCGGCGATATCGACGAAGTGATCTTGGTAGGTGGTTCAACCCGTATTCCCGCCGTTCAGGAAGCTGTTGAAAAATTCTTCGGCAAGAAACCAAACAAAGGAGTAAACCCGGACGAAGTGGTGGCTATTGGAGCCGCTATTCAAGGGGGTGTGTTGACCGGAGATGTGAAAGACGTGCTATTGCTTGATGTGACTCCTCTTTCATTAGGAATCGAAACTATGGGTGGAGTAAGCACGAAACTTATCGAAGCCAACACCACCATTCCGACCAAAAAATCACAAGTTTTTTCCACTGCCGCAGATAATCAGCCCAGTGTAGAAATCCATGTGTTGCAAGGAGAGCGCCCAATGGCAGCCGATAACAAAACTATTGGACGTTTCCATTTGGATGGAATTCCACCGGCACCCAGAGGAACACCTCAAATCGAAGTGACCTTTGATATCGATGCCAACGGAATCATCAAGGTAAGTGCGACCGACAAAGCCACCGGAAAATCACAGGATATTCGCATCGAAGCATCTTCCGGTTTGACCCAGGAAGAGATCGACAAAATGAAAGCCGAAGCCGAAGCCAATGCCGAAGCCGACAAAAAAGCTAAGGAAAAAGTCGATAAACTGAACGAGGCCGACAGCATGATTTTCCAAACCGAAAAGCAGTTGAAGGAGTTTGGCGACAAGCTTTCCGACGACAAGAAAAAACCGGTGCAGGATGCTTTGGACGAGTTGAAAAAAGCTTATGAAACCAAAGAGATTGAAAAAATCACACCTGCTTTGGATAAGCTGAACGAAACCTGGAAAACAGTTTCCGAAGAACTTTATAAAGCACAAGCCGAAGCCCAGCAAGGAGCTCAACAAGGAGGCCCCACAGGAGCTTCAGGTGAGGGACAATCCGGATCTTCAAAAGGAAATGATGGAAAAGATGATGTGGAAGATGTAGATTTTGAAGAAGTGAAGTAATTCCGGATTCTTAGAGAAATATTTTTATGTAAGCCCATGGTTTTTAAAGCTGTGGGCTTTTTTTATTCCGAAGGAAGGAGTTGTTTTTTAATCAATTTGTAATATAAAAATCAGTAATTCCCCTCAATTCGTATCTTTGCCCAAGCAAAGCCATCGCCATGAAACAAAAAGTTTTGCTTGATGCAAAGGAAATCGACATAATCTTGCATCGATTGGCCTGCCAGTTGATTGAAAATCACGACGACTTTTCCCAAACCGTACTTATCGGAATCCAGCCCCGGGGCGTATTCCTTGCGGATCGTATCCTGAAAGTCCTGAAAGAGGATTACAAAATCAAAGACATAAAAAAGGGAAACCTCGATATTACTTTTTATCGGGATGATTTTAGACGAGGTGAACCTTTAAAAGCAAATACGACACACATCAATTTTATCGTCGAGGATAAGAATGTGGTTTTTATTGACGATGTGCTGTTTACAGGGCGAAGCATTCGATCAGCCTTAACGGCCATTCAGTCATTCGGAAGACCCAAAAAAGTGGAGCTGCTGACTTTAATAGATCGGCGTTTCAGCCGGCATTTACCTATTCAACCGGATTATAACGGCCGGAAAGTAGATGCCATCAACGAAGAAAAAGTGAAGGTGAGCTGGAAAGAAAATGATGGAAAAGATGTGGTTTATTTAGTAAATGAATAAATCGACAAATTATATATCAAGAATCATTAATCTTCAATCGGAAATCCCATGGAGTTGAGTGTTAATCATTTATTGGGAATAAAATACATCACAAAAAATGATCTAAAACTCATTTTTGAGACGGCAGATCATTTTAAAGAAGTCATCAATCGTCCCATTAAAAAAGTTCCTTCACTCCGCGATATCACCATTGCTAATTTATTTTTCGAAAATAGTACCCGCACCCGCTTATCCTTTGAACTTGCTGAAAAACGTTTGAGTGCAGATGTGGTTAATTTTTCTGCCTCATCCTCCTCGGTAAAGAAAGGCGAAACCCTCATCGATACGGTAAATAATATTTTATCGATGAAAGTGGATATGGTGGTCATGCGCCATCCCGATCCCGGCGCTTGTGTTTTTCTTTCAAAACACGTTGCAGCAAGCATAATAAATGCCGGTGACGGAGCCCACGAACATCCCACTCAGGCCTTGTTGGATTCGTATTCTATTCGGGAAAAATTTGGATCGGTTGAAGGAAAAAAAGTGGTTTTAGTAGGCGATATCCTGCACAGCCGTGTGGCGTTGAGCAATATTTTTGCTTTAAAACTGCAAGGGGCAAAAGTGAAGATTTGCGGCCCAAAATCCTTGATGCCAAAACATATTGAATCCCTGGGAGTAGAAATTGAAACTAACTTGAGAAAAGCCCTGGAATGGTGTGATGTAGCCAATATGTTGCGGGTGCAGCATGAACGCATGGATGCTTCTTATTTTCCCAGCACCCGCGAATATGTTCAACAGTTTGGGTTGAATAAAAAAATCTTGGATTCCCTGGACCGCGAAATCACTATCATGCATCCGGGACCGATTAATCGTGGGGTGGAAATCACCAGTGATGTAGCCGATTCAGAGCATTCCTTAATTCTCGAACAAGTGCAAAATGGAGTGGCCATCCGGATGGCCGTACTCTATTTATTGGCCGAAAAAATACAGCAACCGGCATAAAATCACGAA
>CAYPGZ010000020.1:11438-28915 GCA_964410335.1 uncultured Flavobacteriaceae bacterium
TTTTTTAAAACTTTCCGATAAGCATCGGCGAGGAAAAAAATCATTTGTTATTGTGAATGATTCAATGGATATCGAACAAATTCCAAATGAATTGATGGTCGTGCCGACCTTGCAGGAAGCCGAAGATGTCATTCAAATGGAAGAAATTGAACGGGATTTGGGGTTTTAGTTATATTTAAAATCTTATAGACCTCTGATTGTCAGACTAATTGTATGAAGCTCACCATCCTCGGTTGTTATTCCGCAACGCCAAAAATTTCCACACACACCACTTCCCAAGTTTTGGAAATCAACAATCATATTTTTTTGATTGATTGTGGAGAAGGAACGCAGGTGCAACTGAGAAGACGAAAAATCAAATTCTCGCGGATAAAGCATATTTTTATTTCTCACCTTCACGGCGATCATTTTTTTGGATTAATCGGATTGATTTCTTCCTTCGGACTTTTAAATCGCGAAACGGAACTGCATGTTTATGGGCCTAAAGGGATCAAAGAAATCATTGTATTACAGCTTAAACTTTCTAAGTCTTGGACCAAATTTCCTTTATATTTTCACGAATTGGAATCAACCGAAGCAGAAGTCATTTTTGAAGATAAAAAAGTTTCTGTGGAAACCATTCCCTTGGAACATCGGGTGTACACCAATGGGTTTTTATTCCGGGAAAAGCCCGGGGAGCGTAAATTATTGGTGGAGGAGGTTAGAAAGCACAATATAGATGTGGCCTATTACAACAGTATAAAAAAAGGAAAAGACATTCAACTGGAAGACGGCACGAAGGTTCCCAATGAAATGTTGACTAATCCGCCCCGAGATCCGTTTGCCTACGCATTTTGCAGTGACACCGTTTATAAACCTGCTATAATTCCTCAATTAAGGGGAATTAATATGTTGTATCACGAATCTACTTTTTTGGAAAAGCACCTCGATAAAGCTCATAAAACTAAGCATTCAACGGCAAAACAAGCCGCTGAAATTGCTAAAGCTGCAGAAGTGGGAAAATTGATTTTAGGACATTATTCCACACGTTATGCCAATTTAAATCTTTTTTTGGAAGAAGCGAAAAGTGTTTTTCAAAATGTAGAATTAGCCGAAGACGGAAAGATTTTTGAATTGTAGGAGCTTCTTCTTCCACTCATTTTTCTTCATAAAATCCATATTTTTTTTGAGTTGGGGATGTATAACCGGAAAATATAGCCATCTGTTTTCAGAAAACTTTCCGACCTTTACCTTTTTGATTCTATGGAAAAAGCTTCCGTAAAAGTTTGTGGTAAACCCGTAACAGGAGTAAAATATATGGAAAAAAGTCTTGAAAATTATCGCCGTTCCTACGAAAAGCACGAACTCCGCCGAAAAGATTTGGAGCAACATCCCATGCTCCAGTTCCAGAGTTGGTTTTTGGAAGCCGAAAAAGTGGAAGAGGTAGAAGCCAATGCCATGACGTTGGGAACTATCGGGAAAGATGGTTTTCCAAAAAACCGCGTGGTATTGTTGAAAAGTTATTCCCGGGAAGGCTTTACTTTTTACACGAATTACAAAAGCGAAAAAGGAAGGGCTATCGAAGCCATCCCAAATGTTTGTCTTTCTTTTTTTTGGCCAATATTGGAGCGTCAAATCATCATAAAAGGAAAAGCGAAAAAACTATCGGATCAACTTTCTGATAAATATTTTGAAAGCCGCCCGGAGGGAAGCCGTTATGGCGCAGCGGTTTCCAATCAGAGTGAAGTGGTGAAAAACCGCGATTTTATGGAAAAAAAATTACAGGAATTGCAGGAAAAATTCCCGGAAGGGAAAATACCGCGTCCAAAACATTGGGGTGGGTTTTTGGTAAAACCCGTTTCCATTGAATTTTGGCAGGGCAGGGCAAATCGCTTGCACGACAGGTTTCGCTATAGCAGAGAAAAGGATAGATGGAAAATTGAGCGATTGGCTCCATAAAGTGTAAACCTATGTCAAAATTTGTATCATTTCGGTTAAATCGCATTAATTTGCACGTATGAAAAAATTGATATTGGTAAGACACGGAAAATCCTCATGGGAAAAACCCTTGGAGGATGTCGAACGCCCTTTGAAAGAAAGGGGATATGAAGATGCAGAAATCATCATCAGCGCGTTCAAACATTATTTTGAAAAACCTGTGAAAGTTTACAGCAGCAAGGCCGTCCGTGCTGCAACTACCGCCAAACTTTTCCAAAAAGGACTGGAAATTGATGATGCCGATTTTGAGATCGTGGATGATTTATACACCTTTGATTACGAACGGATTTTGGATTTTATTCGTGCTCAAGAAGATTCCATCCCTCAACTCATGCTTTTTGGACACAATCCGGCCTTTACGGCATTGGCAAACGAACTTGGAGATCAGGGAATAAACAATGTTCCTACCACAGGACTGGTTGTCATTGATTTTCAAGTAGATTCCTGGCAAGACGTGGATTATGGGAAAACCCTATTAACGCTGTTTCCCAAAAATTTCAAGTGATTTTTTTGTATTTCAAACGGGAAATAATCACTCAAGCAACAAAATATTTTAAGTTTTTAAATGAGGCAAAAAAATCAATACATCAACCGCGAATTGAGCTGGCTCCGCTTCAATGCACGGGTTTTACAAGAAGCCGAGGATGAAAGTGTGCCTTTGATTGAGCGACTGCGATTTTTAGGGATTTTTTCAAACAATTTGGATGAGTTTTTTAAAATTCGATATGCCACAATTAAACGAATTGACCTTGCCGGAAAAGGAGGAAAAAAAGTTTTGGGCGGAATCCGCGCGGATGATTTGATGAAAGAAATCACCAATATCGTTATCAAAATGCAAGCAGACAGCCTGGACATTTTGGACGATATTCAAAAACAACTGGAAGACCACGATATTTATATTCTCAGGGAGAATATGGTTTTGCCTTCGCAGGAACAATTTCTCAAAGATTATTTCTTACAAAAAGTAAGTCCGGCTCTTGCCAATATAGTGTTGAATGATTTGGAAAAACTTCCGCGCCTAAAGGACAGTGCGGCTTATCTGGCGGTGCGAATGGTTTTAAAATCAGATAATGAAAAAACCGAAAAACGCTATATATTGATTGAAATTCCTCATGGAATGGAGCGTTTTGTCGAGATTCCTTCAGAAGGCAGTCGGAAATATATTATTCTTTTGGACGACTTGATCCGCTTTAATATGGACAGTCTTTTCAATATTTTTGAATATGAAAGCTTAACGGCTCATATGATAAAAATCACGCGGGATGGCGAATTGGACATGGAGGGCGATTTGAGCCAAAGTTATATTGAAAAAATATCCACAAGCATAAAAGGAAGATTGGAAGGAGAACCCATTCGGTTTGTGTATGATAAAACAATAGGAGAGGATACCCTGAAATTTCTTTTGCACAAAATGGGAATCGATGACAAGGACAGTATTATTCCCGGCGGGAGATACCACAATCGTAGGGATTATATGAATTTTCCCAGTTTAGGCAGGAAGGAGTTATTATATAAAAAATATGAACCGCTATTAATTCCCGGATTGAGTTTGCAAGGGAGTTTATTGAAAGAAATTGCTCAAAAAGATTATTTGCAATTTGCACCCTATCACCGTTTTTCCTACACCGTGAAGTTTTTACGGGAAGCAGCCCTCGACCCAAAAGTGAAGTCCATAAAAATCACCCTTTATCGGTTGGCTGAAATTTCTCATGTGGCCAATTCGCTCATAAACGCAGCAAAAAACGGAAAGTCAGTTACAGTTTGCATCGAATTGCAGGCGCGTTTTGATGAAGCCAACAATATCCGTCATGCCGAACAAATGGAAAATGAGGGAATTCGGGTGATTTTTGGCGTTCGCGGGTTGAAAGTTCACTGCAAGGCTTGTGTGATTGAGCGGTTGGAAGAAAACCATATTAAACGGTATGGCTTTGTGAGTACCGGCAATTTCAATGAAATTACGGCAAGAATTTATACGGATTATACGCTCTTTACTTCCAACCAAAAAATCCTCAAAGAGATCAACAAGGTTTTTAATTTTTTTGATAATAATTTCAAAATATATAAATTCAAACATCTCATTTTTTCACCCCATTATTCTCGAGCGGCTTTTACCAGGCTTATCGATACAGAGATTACAAATGCACGGGAAGGCAAACCTGCCGGAATGAAAATAAAGCTCAACAGTTTGTCGGATCCTAAGATGATAGACAAGTTGTATGATGCCAGCAGGGCAGGAGTGAAGATCGACTTGATTGTACGCGGGATTTGCTGTTTGATTCCCGGTGTGGAAGGAATGAGTGAAAACATTCGTGCCATCAGTATCGTGGATAAATATTTGGAACACCCGCGTTTGTTTATTTTTGAAAATGGGGGTAGCCCGAAAACCTTTATTTCTTCCGCCGATTGGATGACCAGAAACCTGGACTATCGTGTGGAAATTACCTGTCCGGTGTATGACGAAGATATAAAGAAGGAATTGTGCGATACTTTTGATATTTGTTGGAATGACAATGTGAAAGCGCGTGATTTGTCGAGCCCCAACAATGCTTACCGAAGAAATAACCGACCTAAGCACAGAAGTCAGTTTGCGATGTATGAATATTATTTGGATAAACTCGAAAAATCAAAATCTATAGCTTCATCACCTCAAATGTGGGAGGCCGAGAGCTGAAAAAAGTTCTGAAAAATTGATTAAAACCAAGAAATATGCTGCTATTGACGTGGGATCAAATGCCGTGCGACTATTGATTTCCACCATTGTTGAACCTTCGCCCGAATTAGCAGAAACGGACGGAAGAAGCGTGATTTTTAAAAAAACATCTCTGGTGCGTGTGCCCATTCGTTTGGGGGCGGATGTGTTTGTGAAAGGCGCCGTTTCCCCGGAAAATATTAAACGTTTGGAGGATACGATGCAGGCTTATGAGTTGTTGATGAAATCCCACAAAATAGAACGCTATCGGGCCTGCGCAACTTCTGCGATGCGCAATGCCCAAAATGGGAAGGAATTGGTGGCATCGATTTATAAAAAATCCGGAATCCAAATCGAAATTATCGATGGGCGTCACGAAGCTGCAATTATTGCAGCCACGGACTTGCATGAACTGATAAAATCTGATAAGACTTATCTTTATGTGGATGTGGGGGGAGGGAGCACTGAGTTCACCCTATTTTCGGAAGGAAAAACCCTGGAATCAAAATCTTTTCGTTTGGGCACCGTCCGATTATTAAATGAGGCTGTTCCCGCTGAAATATGGGAGGAAGCCGAAAAATGGGTTAAGCAAACCACTAAAAAATTTAAGAAAATCGAGCTGATTGGTTCCGGGGGAAACATCAATAATATTTTTAAAACCAGTGGCACGAAAGTGGGAAAACCCCTGACCTATCTTTATTTGAGCTCATATTATCAGCGTCTGATCTCGATGAGTTATGAGGAACGTGTAGTAAAACTAAATCTCAATTTAGACCGTGCAGATGTGATTGTGCCCGCAGCTAAAATTTATCTTTCGGCAATGAACTGGAGTGGTGCCCGGAAAGTGCATGTACCAAAAATCGGTCTGGCAGATGGGATAGTGAAATCCTTGTACAATGAATCTCTGGAAGAAGAGGGATGATTTTTTAATGAAGATTTCACCATGCAATTGAACGGAATTTACATCCATTTTTTATCGCTCGATTCTATTTTATAGAGTGCAAAATCAACATATTTTAAAACCCTTTCCTCCACCGCAGAAAAAGGCAAATCCCCGCCGGCAGTGTGAAAAATCAAATTGACGAGTTTTCTTTTTCGATAATAAAAAGGACGGTGAACACTTATGGATTGCAATTTATAGGTCTCCAACCGGGCTTCACTTTGGTTCCAAACACCGCGTTTTCGAATGATAAAATTGTCGGTGATTTCCAATTTTAAGGACTTGAAAGAAAGCCATTGATAAAATCCAATGATTAACATAGAGGCGATTGACGCCCCAATGAAAAACTCATTCGATATGAATTCAAATATATTCCACAGGATGAAAAAAACCAACAAGGGGAGGAAAGAATAAGCCAGTTTACGGTAGAGAAGTAGCCGGTGTGGTCTAAAAATATCCGAAAAGGAATCATTTTTACCCGAAAATAAAAACGCATTGACTTTGGTAAGAATTTCTACGGAGAGCCCCGGGATTTTTAATTTGCTTTTTCCAAAGGAATCCTCACTGCTGGCTAAGGAGATATTCATTTGATGAAGGTTGAGTCTTTTCTGAACAGGATTCGTGCTTGTGCGTAACAGCTGCACCCGCCTGGGCTGCAGCGTGACTTTTGTACTTGTTTTTAATCCCATTTCCACTTCCAATCTCGATTCGGTACATTTCAAATTTAGATTGAAATATTTGACAAAAACCTCGATTACGGTAATGATGAACCCCAGGATCAACAGCCCTAAAAAAATAAAAAGAAAAAAGCTCAGGTTTTGAAATCGCTGTGGAATTTCTTCGACAACCCCGTCCACGATTCCGGAATAGTCTTCCTGCCAAGGCGTGGCAAAATCCTGATAGATGGTGGAGAAAAATGCCAACATCACAAACAAGCCGCGAAAATAATTGGTGCTTATCCCGATTTTAAAAAGCGTCCAAAAACTATGACGATAAGTCCATATCGGAGGTTGAGCTGTGGGTTCCGTAGATTGCACTTCCTCCAAATATTCCGCCGAGGAAGGGCCGGCTTCTTCCATCAAAATTTCTGAGAGTAAATGGGCACGGGTCTTCGAAATGGCCTTGATTTCGATTTCATCTTCTTTACTTCCCGCTGTGTCGATGTTCAATCCATAAATTCCTATCAGGCGTTGGATCAGCGATTGAGAAGTATTTACTTGTTGGATTTTATCAAAATTAATTTCCGTTTGATCAGACTGGAAAACCCCTTTCTTGAGGATAAAAACCCGCTTTTCATAATCGATATAGAATAAGAATTTTCGATAATATTGGTAGCTATAAAGCAAAACCAGAAATCCGATGATTCCTAAAGCCACCAAAATCATAAACCAAACTTTGCCGCTTGGACGGGCGATAAGCCAGTAGGCACCCACTGCCCAAAAACCCCGGAGAAATTTATAGAGGGTGGAGAGGAAAATCAAAATTACTCCAATTTCCGATTGACGCTGGGGCGTAGAAAAGGCTTTTTCCTGAGGCTCTTGTCCGTGTGGGGAAGAGGTGTTGTGAAAGGTTTCCTCAGTCATCTACAGCTATTTTTTTTGCCAGTGAATCTTTTAAATCCATTGCTAATTCCGGTTCGAGACCGGGAATTCTAATGTCGCTTCCACTTCCTCCCGCGGTAAAAATGTTGAGTGTGGAAAGGTTTAGTCTTTTATCCCAGATATCCCGATTGATGGTAACATGCTGGATGCGGTTGAAAGGAACGACCGTAATTTTGTTTAAAATAAACCCACGTCGATATAAAATATCTTTCTCCCTCAGGGCGTAAGCGTAGGTCTGTTGCATCTTTACGGTATTCCAAAACCAAAATCCGAAAAGGCAAAAAAGAAAAATCAAACTGGAGATTTGAAGAATTAGCAGGGGTACCCAAAACGCAAAAATTCCCCAGCCCAGTAAAAAAAAAGCACACATCACCCCAATCTGGATAAGGCTTTTCTTTAAATACCGCCGAGAAATAGGATGAAATTCCACTTCGGTGTGTTTGGGAAGCGAATCAATGGAAATTTCAGGATTCGTAAAATGCTCCATAGGAAAATGATATGAAATTCAAGGCTCAGCAACCGCTTCAATGCGAACTAAAAACTTAGCCAAGTTATGAAATTTTTCGAAGCCTAAAACTAAAAATAAGGAGCTTCCTTTTTTTAAAAACCCTGACTTATTTCCTCTGCCATAATTTTTATGGAATGCAGCCCTCCTCCTGCAAGATACCATACTTCCGGATTCAGGTAGATGATTTTATTATTTTTAAAGGCTTCCGTCTGTTGAACCAAAGGATTTTCGATGGATGATTTGTCAATTTCATCCTGACTAATAGCCGCATTTCGGTCAATGATATACAAGATTTCCGGGTTTTGCTCCTGGATATATTCACTGGAAATGGAGTTTCCGTGAGTAGAGACCTCCAAATTTTCCGAAACAGGAGCAACACCAAAATAGTCATGGATAAACCCAAAACGGGACGCTTTTCCATAGGCACTGAATTTTCCTTTGTTGAACATCACAATCAGGCCTTTGGGAGGATTTTTTTCTTCGGAGATTTTGTGCTGAGAAAGATTTTGAAGCATAGCTTCGTTCAACTTTTCCGCTTTGTTTTCCATCTGAAAAATTTTCCCTAATCGAATTAAATTCTCGCTGATAGAACCGATATAATCTTCATAATCTGCATGATGGAGAAGGGTAGGAGCAATCTTGGAAAACTCTTTATAATCTGCTTGTTGACGGGTGCCGATGAGGATAAGATCGGGTTTTAGTTCGTTGACAATCTGAAAATTAGGCTCTTTCAAACTTCCGGTATTGGTAATGCTTTCGTCGTTTTTGAACTTTTGAAGATATTCCGGCACCACTCCTTTCGGAAATCCGATTACGTTTGTTTCTAACCCCATTTCGTCTAAAATATCTAAAGCTGCTAAATTGAAAACTACCACCCTTTTTGGCGATAAAGGCACCCGTACTTCTCCACCGATTTTGTCTTGTACGAGAATTGAGTTTTTCTCGTTGAGGGTCAATTTGTTGGGTTTTGATGCGTCTTTGCAGCTGATGGCTAATAGCATCATAAATAGGTATAAAAATGATGTTTGTAGATTCATGTGTAATGTATTTTAATTAATTGAAAAAGAGACAAACAGGTCGTCCGTTTTTTTGAAGGACTTCAAATTCCAGGTCGAATACTTCTTTTAATATTTCCGGTTTAATAATGCTTTCTGTGGTTCCAAAATATTTCACCGCTCCGTTTTTGATTGCTGCGATATAATCAGAATAATAGGCCGCAATATTGATGTCATGAACAATCAAGACCACGGTTTTCCCAAATTTGTGGGCAAGGCTTCGCAAAGTTTTCATGATTTGAACAGAATATTTCATGTCGAGATTGTTCAAAGGTTCATCCAGGAGGACATATTCTGTATTTTGAGCAAGAATCATTGCCAGATAAGCGCGTTGCCGTTGACCTCCACTGAGTTCGTCCAAATATTTATCCGCGCTTTCCTCCAATTCCATAAACTTCAAAGCTTGATCAACGAATTGGTTATCTTCGGCACACATGCGTTTTCCTCTATTATGCGGAAACCTTCCAAAACAAACTAACTCTCTTACTTTAAGTCGAATATGGGTGTGGTTGGATTGTTTAAGAAAAGAAACGCGGGTTGCGAATTCCTTGCTGGAAATGTGAGCAATATCTTTGTCAACCACGAAAACCTTTCCGGAATCCTGATTGAGTAATTTCCCCGCCACGCTCAACAAAGTGCTTTTTCCGGCACCATTTCCTCCAATTAAAGAAGTGATTTTTCCCTTTGGAAAATCAACCGATAAGTTTTCCAGCACTTTGAATTGACCGTAGTTTTTGTGGATGTTTTTGAATGAAATCATAGTTTACGTGATTTAAGCAATAGGATTATAAAATACAGCCCTCCCACGAAATTGATAAGGATGCTGATCGTGGTGTTCATATTGAATAGGTGTTCTACCAGATATTGTCCACCCACCAGGAGGATAATCCCCGCCAAAGTGGCTCCCAAAATTGTGTGTTGATGTTTGTGGGACGGCAAAATTTCGTAACTCAGGTTTGCCACCAGAATTCCGAGAAAAGTTATCGGACCGACCAGAGCCGTAGAAATAGAAACTTGAAGCGCAATGAGCAATAAGCTGATTTGCACCAATCGACGATATTCAATTCCCAGGCTGATGGCGTGTTCTTTTCCAAGGGATAACACATCGAGTTGACGCAAAATGCTGCCGCCAATAAAAAAGCTAATTAACAGGACAACAGCAGAAATCCCTAAAAGATCGGTGTTGATGTTATTGAAGCTGGCAAATAAATGTCTTTGTACAATCAAAAATTCGTTGGGATCGATAAGGAGTTGCAAAAATGAAGAAGCACTGCCAAAAATTGCTCCCAAAATAAGCCCCACCAACAGAAGAAAATATACATGGGTATTTCCTTTTCTAAACAGTGCCACATAGAGTACCAGAGCAAATCCAAACATCAATAAAACAGAAATCAAGAAATTGGTTTGCGATTGAACAACCTGAAAAGTAAGGTCGCCATAAACGAAAACGATCAAGGTTTGAAAAAGCACATAAACCGATTCAAATCCCATGATGGAAGGCGTGAGAATCCGGTTTTGGGTAAGGGTTTGAAAAACCACCGAGGAATAACCCACACTTGCTGCTACCAATATAATTGCAGCGAGTTTCATTCCTCTTCGCGGTAAAACATATGCCGGATCGCTTCCCAGTTTTGTGAAAGCAAATACAAGGATTACTGTCAACGTCAACGCTATAAGAAGAAAAATTCTTTTTCTAAGCATAGCGTATCTTTTTTGAGATAAAAATTAAAAAACTTATTCCGCCGATAATGCTGATAGTCAAGCCAATTGGAACCTCATAAGGATATATGATCAAACGGCTTATGATGTCGCAAACCAAGAGCAAAATCGCTCCCAAAATGGCTGTATAGGGAAGTGATTTTTTTAGATTATCTCCAACATACAAGCTCACGATATTTGGAACGATAAGTCCCAAAAAAGGGATTACTCCGGCGGTGATTGTGATGGCCGATACTGTTAGAGATACACACACCAATCCGATAAAAACCATGCTGTGATAATTAATTCCCAGATTTTTAGCCATTTCTTCCCCTAAACCCAAAGCGGTGAGCTTGTTGGCATATAAATATGTGATAACCACCAAGGGCAAACTGATGTAGATTAATTCATAATTTCCCTGAAGCACTTTCGAGAAATCCCCAATCAGCCAAGTGCTCATATTTTGGACGATATCATATTTATATCCAAAAAAAGTACCGATTGCTGAAAGCACATTTCCGAACATAATTCCCAGTAATGGAATATAAATCAAACTGCGGTGTTTGATTCGTTGCAACATCTGCATAAAAACCAAACTCGCTAAAATGGTAAACAAAAAGGCAAAACCCATTTTATAGAAATCGGACATGCCGGGAAGAATAATCAAGCTGATTAAAATCCCAAGTTTTGCCGCATCTAAAGTTCCGGCAGTAGTAGGCGAAACAAATTTATTTAGTGAAATTTGTTGCATAATCAGCCCACTGACACTCAATCCGACTCCGGCTAAAATCAAAGCGATTGTGCGGGGAATCCTACTAATCAGAAAAACCGGCTTTCCTGAGTTTATCAGACTTTGGAGATTTGTCCAGTCAAGGTTTTTAGCTCCAACCATCAATGAGACCAATATCAGCGCCAGAAAACAAAAAAGCCAAAGAAAGACCCGCAAAACTATTTTTATTTAGACTTATTTTAAGTAGTGCAAAAATAAGCTTTCTATAGGAGTAAAACAAGGAAATGATTTGGAGTTAAAAGCCGGGTTTCGGGTTGTTGTATAAGCTTATTTCCTGCCTGTTATTTTAGAAATCACGGCAGCCATTTTTTGTCGAAATTTGGTTTTCTTTTTTCCAGAAAGGCATCTCGTCCTTCTTTGGCTTCTTCGGTCATATAAGCCAGACGTGTAGCTTCTCCGGCAAAAACTTGTTGTCCCACCATGCCGTCATCAGTGAGGTTCATGGCGAATTTCAACATTTTAATGGACGTGGGCGATTTTTTCAGGATTTCTTGTGCCCATTCATAAGCGGTTTCTTCGAGTTCATCATGAGGAATCACAGCGTTGACCATCCCCATCTCAAAGGCTTCCTGCGCGGAATAGTTTTTTCCCAAAAAGAAAATCTCTCGGGCTTTTTTTTGTCCGACCATTTTTGCCAAATAAGCCGAACCATAACCGCCATCAAAACTCGTCACGTCGGCATCGGTTTGTTTGAAGATAGCGTGTTCTTTACTGGCCAAAGTCATATCACAAACCACGTGCAAACTGTGCCCGCCGCCCACAGCCCATCCGGGAACTACGGCGATTACGGCTTTGGGCATAAAACGGATAAGCCGTTGAACTTCAAGAATATTTAAACGATGCATACCGTCATTGCCGACATATCCTTGATTACCACGTGCTTTTTGATCTCCACCACTGCAGAATGACCAAATACCATCCTTGGGGGAGGGACCTTCTGCCGAAAGCAAAACCACTCCTATGGAAGTGTCCTCTTGTGCATCGTGAAAAGCATCCAATAATTCGCTGGTGGTTTGTGGTCGAAAAGCGTTGCGCACTTCCGGGCGGTTGAACGCGATCCGCGCCACGCCATTGGATTTCTTATAGGTAATGTCTTCGTAATTTTTGGCTGTTTTGTAATTCATTTTTTGTATATCGATTTCAGGGTTGTTTGAACTCTAAAAGCCTATTTTTAGGTAAAAATAAATTCTTTTTTGTTTTGCGTAAAAATAGGACTTTTTAAAAACCTATCGAATACCAGCTTGTGTTTGTAATATTTTCAAAAAAAGAAGAAAAATGTATATTTGCTCCGAACTGATTATCAATTTAAAAACAAAATGATGAACAAAAATTTAATTAAAACAGGATTATGTGCTTTTTTGGTACTTGGAAGTTTAAGTTGTAGCGAGGACGACGATCCAAATAATGTCAATCCGGGAGGGAACAATGCACCGACTTGGGAATTTTATGCCAGTATCGATGGCGAGGCATTTAAATCTTCGGAAACCTTGGGTGCTTCAATGGTAGATGGCACTTTCAATATTACCGCGACCGAAGACTCTTCAGGTGAAAAGCATTTCGATTACGGTATCCAATGCCTCGGAAGGCACATTTGACATTGGAGGCCTTGATGCTGTTGCACTGCAAAACGGAGCGGTTTATATGGAGGCGGGATCAAGCAATGCTTTCCTGGCAGGTATGGAAGGTGGAAGCGGGGAAATTCAAATCACCGAAATCGATGAGGAAAACAAAACCGTGACCGGAACTTTTAGCTTTACTGCAGTACGTTCAAGTTTCGATAGCAATGGTGATATCACATTGGAAACGGTGGAGGTTACCGGAGGCGCGTTCACCGACATCCCCTATATTGCTGATATACCCGGAAATCCCGAGAATAGTTTTTCGGTAAAAATAGATGGAACTCCGTTGGATGCGGATAGCGTTACCGCTGTTGATGCAGGATTCGGCGGGGAAAGCAACATTACCATCAGCGCAATCAACAACAGCACCAACCAAAGCTTGGGCATGGTGATTTCAGGCAATCTTGCTGTGGGTGAATATGAGTTCAGTGCCTTTGGGGATTATCAGGCTATATACATACCAGATTTGGGAAATGGCAGCACTACATACGTCGCGGATTCTGGTACATTGACCATTACGGCATACGACCCGTCAACCGAAACAATCGAAGGGGAATTTAGCTTTACCGCAGAAAATATTGTCGATCCAAACGACACAAAAACCTATGCCTTCTCCGAAGGAAGTTTTTCTGTGACCGTTGTTCAATAAAGCGAAATAAATTGCATAGTTGAAAAAGCTGTCTGAAAAGGCAGCTTTTTGTTTTAAAGGATGCCTTGGACAACAATGGAAAAATCCCTTGCCAAAGATTGATTATCTTCGCACAAACAAAAAAAATATCATGAAGCACCTTTTGATTTATTTTGGGATTTTCTTCGGAACCCAAACCATCACCGCCCAGGAATACGAATTCACGCCCGTCATCGATTTGGAATGTACTTCCGTCATCAGCCAAGGCCGTACCGGGACTTGCTGGAGTTTTTCCACCACCTCTTTTTTGGAATCGGAAATTATGCGCGAGATCGGGAAGCAAATCGACCTTTCCGAAATGTACAACGTGCGGCACACCTATCCCGAAAAAGCATACAATTATGTGATGCGACAGGGTAATGCCCGTTTTAGCGAAGGCGCGTTGGCCCATGATGTCATCAACTCTGTCGCCGCGCACGGTTTGGTTCCCAATTCGGTTTACACGGGAATGGAAGAAGGACAAAAGCAACACAACCACGCCGAGCTGGTGGCGGTGCTGACCGCAATGCTCGACACCTATGTCGAAGAACCCGGCAAAGAACTCTCCGATGATTGGGACGAAGCGGTCGATGCGGTTTTGGATGTGTATTTGGGCGAGCCCGTGGAAAAATTCACTTACAAAGGAAAAAGCTATACCCCGAAAAGTTTCCAAAAAATGACTGGAATCGAAGCGGAGGAATATGTGACCTTGACCTCTTTCAAAAACCATCCGTTTTATTCGGAATTCATCATGAGCATTCCCGACAATTTTTCCAATGGGAGCTATTACAACATTCCATTGGACGAGTTGATGCAGACCATCGACTATGCTTTGGAAAAAGGCTATACCATTGCTTTGGACATCGACGTGAGCGAACCCACTTTTTCGGCAAAAGAAGGAGTTGCGATAATCCCTGCTGATGCTTCACAAAACAAAACCGCTTTGACCCAAATCGTGAAAGAAAAGGACATCACGCCCAATTACCGTTTGGCGGAATTCCAAAACTTCAACACCACGGACGACCATTTGATGCACATCACGGGAACCGTAAAAGACCAAAATGGAAACCTTTATTACAAAGTGAAAAACTCTTGGGGCGATAAATTGGCTCACGGCGGGTTTGTCTATATGAGCGTTCCCTACGTCAAGTTGAAAACCATTTCCATTTTGTTGCATAAGGATGCGCTGCCAAAAGAAGTGGCAAGGGAGTTGGAGATATGAAAATCAACCCTCTTCCAGAACCTTGTATTCTTCATAACAGCCACTGATGGCGTCGAGGATTTGCAAATCGTTGGCATTTTTGATAAAGTCTCTGGAATAATTACATCGCCTAAGAATTTCATCAATATCAATTTTGCTCAGGCTTAGCAGAGCCATTAAGGTCTCGCGGTCGTATTTTTGTTGAAGCAGATTGCGAATTTCATCATTTTCGCGCATTTGCTTCAACTTGCGCATTTGTTTGGGCTTATTTCCAAAAACATGGTGCAGGAAATCGGCAGGATTAAAAATAGCGCCCACGACTTTCGAAACCGCCCCGGGTTGATCGGCACCGCCTTCATACCCGATATCTAAGCCCGAAATGCTGTAACGGTAGTTTTCATAAATGGGAATATTCTTGGCATCGATTTCTAAATATCCTGTGAGTTTTACCGGGCGGATAACCACTTGTTCCAGTGCAATTCCAACTTCAGTCATCTTAATTTTCACCTCCCCAAACCTAAACCAGTCGTTGGTCACGTTAATTTCTAAGGTTTCAAATCCCAAGCGGGTGAAAAACAATTTATCACCCACAGAAGCTTCAATGCTGAACTCGCCTTTTTTGTTGGAGGTTGTTCCCACCACTTTGTCCAGGTTTACGATGTTCACATTTTCCAATATCTGATCGTTCACGGCGTTCATCACCACTCCCTCAACAACAGTCAACGTGTCTTGGGCGGTAGCCACCATGACAAAGAATATAAAAGAAAACGTGATGAGTGCTTTTTTTATCATCTTCTACCACAAATATTACCGAATAATCTCCCGGTTGTTCAATTCTATTTCCTCCTTCTTCTTCTGTCGATTGAGCTTTTAATATTCGATGTTCGCGACCCTTTTTCTTTCGACTTGTGTTTTCGTTGGGAGGGGTTTTTCTCCCAGACTCTTTCTTTTTTTCCGAAACCCTTCTTTCCTCTAAACCCTTTTTTGCCTTTCTTTTTTCCGCCTCGGGAACCTTTGTCTTGAGTGGTTTCCACTTGAATTTTACGACCGTCGAGTTCAGAGTTTTCAAAGATAGCAAAGACTTTGTCCTTTTCCGAGATTGCGGTGTTGAAAAAAGAAAAACTGTCTTTCACATCCACCCGCGAAACGCCTTCTTGGTCTAAATCCAGTGTATCGCGCAAGAAATCTTTCAAGGATTTCCAGTCAAAGCCATCTTTTGCACCCACGTTAATAAAATAACGAACACTCTCGCTCCATTCTTTTTCATCCTTGGAATTCCCTTCTTGTACATTGATTTTTTGTGCGCCTTTATAGTAGTTGTGAAAGCGCGTGAATTCCACCGAGAAAAACTTTTTTATCAATTCTTCCTTAGTGGAATGTTGAAGGATTTGTTCCAATTCCGGCAAATAAGGATTTATTTCTTCATTGATTTCGGTATCGTTGATCCGGTTTGCCAAATGGAACAATTGCACCTGACAAATTTCTTTTCCACTGGGAATATCCTTTTGTTCAAAAGGTTGTTTGATTTTGTTTTCTATACTTTTGATTTTCCGCAAGTCACTTTTAGTGGCAATCACCATCGAAACCCCATTTTTTCCGGCTCTTCCCGTTCTCCCACTTCGATGGGTATAGGTTTCGATTTCATCCGGCAGCTGATAGTTGATAACATGCGTGATATCATCTACATCAATTCCGCGAGCTGCCACATCCGTGGCCACCAGCATCTGTATTTGGCGTTTTCGAAAACTGGTCATCACCAAATCCCTTTGATTCTGGCTCAAATCTCCGTGCAAAGCACCTGCATTGTATCCATCGTTTATCAAATTTTCTGCCACTTTTTGGGTTTCCCGCTTGGTGCGACAAAAAACAACTGAAAAAATGTCGGGATTGGCATCGGCAAGGCGTTTCAAAGCATTGTAACGATGATGCCCACTTATCAAATAATATTCATGGGAAACATTTTTTGTGCCCACGTTTTTTTGCCCCACAGTGATTTCTACCGGGTTATGCATGAATTTTTTAGCAATGCTAGCCACTTCTTTGGGCATAGTAGCACTAAAAAGCCACGTGCTTTTGTCGTTGGGTGTATGCGAAAGAATATCGGTAATATCCTCATAAAAACCCATATTCAACATTTCATCAGCCTCATCCAACACACAAAATTCGATTTTGGAAATATCGATCATCCTTCTGCCGATCATATCCTTCATCCTTCCGGGGGTAGCCACAATAATCTGTGCTCCACGTTTGATTTTGGAAGCTTGTTCTGTAATGCTTGCTCCACCATAAATCGCCACGGTGTGTAAGCCTTTCACATATTTGGAATAGTTTTTCAACTCGTTCGTAATCTGCAAACAAAGCTCGCGGGTTGGCGAGAGAATAAGTCCTTGAGTGGTACGACTTTCTGCATTAATTTTTTGAATCATTGGGAAACCAAAAGCAGCGGTTTTTCCTGTGCCCGTTTGAGCCAGAGCCACTAAGTCGGTTTCTTCTCCCAACAAAATGGGGATAGCTTTTTCCTGCACCTCGCTCGGGTTTTCGAAACCCATATCAGCAATTGCATTCAGCAATTCGGCATTCAAGCCTAGTTTTTTGAAGTTTTCCATTTTCTAATTTAAGTTTGCAAAGGTATGGTTTTCATACGCTTTTTATTGCACAAACCTTAAAAAAGAAAAAAATGTTTGGGATTTAGAGTTCAGGAAGATTTTTTGATTTGAACCTTCGAAACTGAG
>CAYPGZ010000021.1:0-2635 GCA_964410335.1 uncultured Flavobacteriaceae bacterium
TCAAAGCATCCGTTCCGTCTTCCAACGTAACAACAGGCCTGGTTCCGTTTTCAATCGCATCGGCAAAACTTTCCAATTCGTCCAGAATGGCGTTATTGGAATTGATTTGTGGGTTGTCGAAATAGATTTGTTTTTTCACGCCTTCTGCATTTTGTAAAATCATGGCAAAATCATCGGGGGCTTCCGGTGCATCTTTCATCTTTACCACCTCACATTTTTTCTCCAGGAAATCCACTGAAATATAGGCATCGCGTTGGAAGAAACGGGATTTGCGCATGTTTTTCAATGAAATCCGACTGGCCGTGAGGTTGGCCACGCAGCCGTTTTCAAACTCTATCCGCGCATTGGCAATATCCGGGGTGTCGCTGATCACCGAAACCCCACTGGCATGAATGTTTTTCACTTCGGAATTGACCACGCTCAAAATGGCGTCGATATCGTGAATCATTAAGTCCAAAACTACCGGCACGTCCGTTCCACGTGGGTTGAATTCCGCCAAACGGTGCGTTTCGATGAACATCGGGTTGTCTATTTTTTTGACAACTGCCTGAAAAGCAGGATTGAAACGTTCCACATGACCTACTTGTCCTTTTACTTGATGTTTTCTGGCAAGTTCAACAATTTTTTCAGCCTCTTCCACCGTGGCGGAAATAGGTTTTTCAATAAAAACGTGTTTTCCGGCTTCGATGGCTTTTACCGCATTTTCAAAATGCGAGGTTGTGGGCGTCACGATGTCGATGACGTCCACGTTTTCTATAAGTTTATCAAGGGAATCGAAATAAATGTATCCAAATTCTGCCTCGACTTTTGCTGCATGTCTTTGGTTGGGTTCATAAAACCCCACCAGTTCATACCTTTCTGATTCCTTGAGCAAGCGCAAATGGATTTTTCCCAAATGCCCTGCGCCCAAAACGCCTATTTTCAACATGCGTGATTCGTTTTCGCAAAAATAGGGATTATTGGGGAAAGGCAAAGAATCCTTTGTTTTTTGAATCAAAGAGTGATTTTGCTGCAGGTTTTCACGCGGAAATATTGGACTTGAACTGGGATAACGGCAGAGCTTATTTTACGCTCAGAAAAAGGTTTCGCATTTCCCCCGAAGAAACAAAATGGGTCATGCTTTACCTAGAATATGAAAAGGTTTTGGAAGAGTATTGACCTTTTCTTAAATTATAACAAAAACTACTCTGACGCTCCTCAGGGTAGTTTATTCTTTCCTTTTTTTGGGGCATTCCGTTTTTCCTTAGCTTTGCCCAATGCAGTCAAAAATAAAAAAAATAGCCGTCCTCACTTCAGGTGGCGATGCGCCCGGGATGAACGCCGCCATCCGGGCGGTGGTTCGTTGCTGTGCATACTACAAACTTGAATGTGTCGGGATTTTCCGCGGGTATGAAGGTTTGATGGAATCGGATTTCAAAACGCTTACCGCAAGATCCGTGCGGAACATCATCAATAAAGGAGGCACTTTCTTAAAATCGGCACGTTCAGAAAAGTTCAAAACAAAAGAAGGGCGGGCGAAGGCCTATCAAAATTTAAAACGAGAAGGAATTGATGCTTTGATTGTAATTGGTGGGGATGGGACTTTTGCCGGGGCAAACTTGTTGGGAAAAGAACAGCATTTTCCGATTGTAGGCATTCCCGCGACCATAGACAATGATATTAACGGTACAGACTATGCCATTGGCTATGATACCGCTTTGAACACAGCCGTGGAAGCCATTGACAAAATCCGCGACACGGCCAGTTCGCACAACCGTTTGTTTCTAATCGAGGTCATGGGCCGGGATGCCGGCGATATTGCACTCAACAGTGGAGTAGGAGCAGGAGCAGAGGAAATTCTGGTTCCGGAAGAAGAGGATGGCATCGCAAACCTATTGCGCTCGCTGGAAAAAAGCAAAAAATCCGGAAAAACCTCAAATATCATCATTGTTGCCGAAGGGGAAAGAAGCGGAAAAGACATCTTTGAACTGGCGGATTTTATCGAACAAAACACCCAAGGTTATGAAATTCGAGTCGTAGTGTTGGGACACGTGCAACGTGGCGGTTCTCCGAGTTGTTATGACCGGGTACTGGCCAGCAAATTTGGCGTGGGAGCCGTAGAAGCTATATTAAATGGCGAAAGTGGGGTCATGCTTGGAGTTTGGCATCGAAAAATTCATGCTGTAGATTTTGAAACCGCTCTAACAAGAGAACGTGTGTTTGACACCGAATTGAGAAGAGTGTTGAGCATTACGTCTATTTAAAAAAAAAATGTCCTTCGCGGATACTTATAAATTTTATTATTTTTGCCATGTTTTGGTTTCGAGTTGGGATTTCTGCCCTGCTCGATGAAAAGGGAATTCCGTGAGAATCGGAAGCTGTTCCCGCAACTGTAATGTCATGCCCAGTAAGATGGGTTCCTCTCAGAAGAGGTTTTGTCGCATCCCCGATGCCACTGTCCCCAATCTCGATAATTATCGAATAAGACGGGAAGGCCGCGATAAAAGATAAGCCAGGAGACCTGCCAAAACCTAACCCTATAAATCAGGCTTTCGGGAGAAAAGTCGATGGAGTTATGAAAGGCTGTATTTTCTTTTTTTTGTTTGGGCTGCTGGCTTTCCCTGTTTTTTCTCAAACTGATTCGATTCAGGTGTTG
>CAYPGZ010000021.1:2735-28655 GCA_964410335.1 uncultured Flavobacteriaceae bacterium
TTATCAAACAATTTAAACTTTAAAAAAGGAACAAAACACCACCTGAAATTGGGTTTGGGAAGTTTTGAAACTTTTGATGGGCGCTATGGTTTTGCTCTAGGCACAGAAAAAACCGTGTTAGAAATTTCCGTAGCACGAAGCAGCTCGGAAAATGATTATAAAATTCCGGATTCAGACCGAAAAAATCTAAACGGTCAGTATCATTTCACGACTTTGAGCGCAGCAGTGGCCCATCGCTTGGATTCTGTAAACACCTTAAAATTGCAGGGTAGATTTTCGTTGGGAGATCGTCACTTTTCATTGATTTATCCTTCGGAAACGCCTACAAAATATCAAAATCTGGATAGTTGGAATCTGCTGGAATGGGAGAGTAGATTTGGAGGATTTACTTCTCAATTGAAAACGGCTTTTTTGCTTGAACGGTATGAGTATTTTACCGATATCAAGAATGAAGATTATGCTTCTTTTGGTGAAGGGAGAAGCATTTTGATGGACTATGATATTGGCAAAAAATTCGACAACGGCATGGAAATACACACCTTGTTGAATTATGAGTATACCTACGGAAAAGGTACGAGTGTTCCCAAAAACACACGACAAATCCCCTCGGTGGGAATATTAATGAAACAACAATTAACTCCGGTTTTTTTGTATGAAATCGGTCTGAAAAAGGATTTCTCCGATGAATATAAAAGTCCATTCTTGTTTTCCGTTGGTGCTGCTCTTGATTTGTCGAGCTTTTATACCTTAAAACTCAACTTCTCTAAAAACCACCGAATTCCTACATTTAATGATTTGTATTGGTATGGAAGCGGCAATACCGATTTGCAACCTGAAACTTCTCTGCAAGGTGAAGTCGGGAATAATTTCCGGTTTAAAAATTTAAAATTCTCATTTACAGGTTTTTATAATAATATTCAAGATTTTATTCATTGGTTGCCCGTGGGCAACGGAATATGGGAGCCGATAAACACTTCCGAAGTGCGATCTTACGGTATAGAATCTTTTCTGAGCTATCGTCGAAATTTTGGAGAGCACAAGTTTTCTGTGCAGAGTACTTATGCTTATACGGTTTCCAAAAATAAGAAAACCGACAAACAACTGATTTATGTTCCTTTTCATAATATCACTGCGGGAATCGGCTATGCTTATAAAAATTGGAATGTAAACTATGAGTTTTTATATACAGGAGAAGTGTTCACGCGAACGGACAACAATCCGGCGTATAATCTTCCGGGATATACTGTTTCGAACATAAGTCTCTCTAAAAGTTTTGGAAAAAAGAATGTATTTGAAGTTGGCATCAAGGTGATGAATCTATTTAATGAAAAATATCAAAGTGTGGAAAACCGGTATTTTCCGGGTTTGCATATGATGAGTTTTCTGATTCTAAAACTTTAAGGTTTCCGTTCATTTGGTCATTTCGAGTAGGATTTGATCCGCCATAACAAATTGAATTCGTATTGAAAATTAATTATCAACCTTTAAATATTTAAACAACCATGAAAAACTACAATCTGATTTTTGCTTTACTAATTGGTATTTTCCTGAGCGCGTGCAGTTCGGATGATGATACCCCTTCCAATCCTGACAATCCCCATTTGAATTATGATTACGGCTTTTTTGTATTAAACGAAGGAAGCTCGGCCGGTGGTACTGTTTCTTTTGTGAGCACGGATTTGGAAGAAGTGAGTCATGACCTATTTGACCTGGAAAACCCAAATGAAGAATTGGGGTTGGGTTTGTTTCTACAATCAATTTTTTTCGATGATACCCGCGCTTTTATTGTTTCTAATGGCTCTAATTTGATCAGCGTGGTCGATCGATATTCTTTTGAACTTCTCGGAAGAATCGAGCAAGGGCTTAGTGTTCCGCGTTATGGCGTGATCATGGATGGAAAAGCCTATGTGACCAACCAGGGAGATTTTATGTCCACCGCAGATGACTTTGTAGCGGTAATTGATTTGCAGAGTTTAGAAGTGGAAAACAACATCAGCGTGCCAGGACCGATCGAATTTATTGAAGCGCACGAGGGAAAACTCTATATCCAATCGGCTGCTTACAATATGGGAAATCAAATCTCGATATTGAATCCCACTACTGAGGACGTTCAAACCATTAGCGTTTCCGAAGAGTTGAATTCTATCGACATCGCGGGAAATGCACTTTATGCGCTGAGTACTTCCGGCATCGAAAAAGTAAACTTAACAGATTTGAGTGTTTCCATGTTGCTTCCTTTCCCCTCGGGCACTTTTCCGACAAAATTGAAAATCGAAAATGGAAAAATATATTATAGCGAGGGCAAAGATGTTTTTTTCTTTCCTATCGAAAATCCCAAATTACCCACAACTCCATTGCTTACTTATGAAAGTAATTCAGAATTCGGGGTAATGTATGGCTTTGAAGTTGAATCGGGAAGGATTTATATTGCCGATGCCGGGGATTTTGCTTCGAATGGAAGCGTACATATTTATGATTCGGAGGGAGTTTTTTTAAAAGAAATAGAAGTGGGGATTGCACCTAATGGATTCTATTTCAATAATTAACCGGCTTAATTATTTATAAATATCTTACAAAAAAACCGTTGGGCGAATGTTGCACAACGGTTTATTTTTTTCGGATAAGCTTGTGAAAACAAGTGTTTTATCTACTGTATTTGTGATCGCGACAGGATTCGAACCTGTGACCGTCTGCTTAGAAGGCAGATGCTCTATCCAGCTGAGCTACGCGACCTTTTTCGAGCCGCAAAGTTAATCTTTTTTAGAAACTGAGAGGAATGACCGGGCTTCAAAATAGAATATTTTTCCACTTCCTAAATTATCGTTCTAAAAGTCAAATTCACACGCGGGGTGATTATTTTTTTTGATGTTGGAAGACTATGAAGCCAGTATTTCTGTGTTTTTCCTTTCATCACCAACAAACTGCCGTTTGCTAAGATTAGGGGGATTTTTTCTTTTGTCTTTTTATGCTTAAATAAAAATTTGCGTTCCGCCCCAAAACTCAGCGAAGCTATTGCGCCTTCCTCTTTTAAATTGGATTCGTTATCGCTATGCCAAGACATTCCTTCACTTCCGTCATGGTAGAGATTTAATAAACAGGAATTATAATTTTCTCCCGATAAATGGGTTAGGGCTACTTTCAACTCCATAAGTTCATCGGTCCACGGCAAAGCTTTCTTGGTGCTTTGAGAATAGGTATATTCAAAAGCCTTATCGCCATACCAGGCTACTTTGCGCTGGGTAATAATGTGTTTTCCATAAATGAAAATGTGGTCATTTTTCCATTCAATTTTTTCCAGTAAAGCACTCAGAAAATTATCCGCTTTATTCTGTGAAAATATTTTTCCGTAATAATATACTTCGCCATCATAGGGCAAAAGATTTTTTGAGGGGTTATTTTCCGGAGAAAAAAGACTTGTCTGTGACATGATTAGTTTTTGATAAAAAATCATATAATAAAAAAAACACGACCTGAAACAAGCCGTGTTTTTCCATTTTACTTCAACACAAATAACTTGTGCGGTGTGAATTATTAAGACTTGATTTCCATCACTTCGATTTCAAAAATCAAATCTTTACCGGCCAAGGGGTGGTTTGCATCTACCACAATACTGTCTTCTTTCACTTCTGCAACACGCAGTTGACGCTGGCTGCCATCAGGATTTGTGGAGACCAAGCCCATTCCTACCTCCGGTTTGATTTCCGGCGGAAGTTGCTCTTTTTTAACTTCTTGAAAAAGTTGCTCATTTACTTCACCATAAGCTTCTTTGCAAGGAATATTGATAGTTTTGGTTTCGTTTTCTTCCATGTCCAAAACGCCGTTTTCAAAACCGGGGATTAATTGCCCCTGGCCCATGGTGAATTCCAAAGGTTCTCGTTCTCTGGAGCTGTCGAATACCTCGCCAGTGGTCAGTTTTCCGGTGTAATGAACTTTTACCGTGTCGTTTTGCTTTACTTTACTCATTGTTTTATTTTTCGATTTTGTGAAAAAGGACGCGTTCCTTTTTCTTTAATGATGCAAAACTATGAGAATAAATTCGATAGACAAAGGAATAATTAGATTTAACGCTTGTTAAGTAAAATTAACGTCCCTTTTTTTAAGATATGAACAACCCGCTTTGCAGTAGTATTTCAGGATAGAAGAAATTCACAAGTTTTTTTATCCGATTAATTTTTCTACCAAATCAGGAACCCCAACCGAAGCTTTTTCCGCAATAACTTTTAAGTTTTTTGTAGGAGAAACAGCGGGTTTCGGATCGACGAAATAAATGGGAGTTTCTGCCGATACATAATTAACCAATCCCGCAGCAGGATAGACTTGCATGGAGGTGCCGACAACAATTAAGATATGGGCCTTTTCGACCAACGAGGCTGCTTTTTCCAACATGGGAACCGCTTCTCCAAACCAAACAATATGCGGCCGCAATTGGGAGTTGTATTTGCAGAAATCACCTTCGCATAAATCTTCTTCCCAATCGAGTATATAATTTTCATCCACAGTGCTGCGGACTTTGAAAAGCTCTCCATGTAAATGCAAAACCTTGCTGCTGCCGGCTTTTTCATGAAGATTATCCACATTTTGGGTAACGATATTCACCTGAAATTTTTCCTCCAACTTTGCCAAAGCCAAATGTGCGGCGTTGGGCCAAGCATTTTTTAATTGCCTTCGACGTTGATTATAAAACTCCAACACCAATCCCGGATTTTTTGCCCAACCTTGGGGTGAAGCCACGGCCATCACGTCATGACCTTCCCACAAACCATCAGCGTCGCGAAAGGTTTTTAATCCACTTTCGGCACTGATTCCCGCGCCGGTGAGCACAACAATTCTTTTCATGTATTATAAATATTTACCGTCTTTTTTTTATTCGTTTTTAATCGAAAGGCAAAAGTTGGATTATGGAATTGGGATATTCCCTATCTTCGCCATACCAAGTTTAATAAGATTTCGTTTTTAAAGATACAATAAGAAATCAGAGTATGAAAAAAGCATTGTTTTGTGGAGTAACGGCATTTTTCCTGTTGATGATTAGCTGTGACGACGATGAAATTATGAATCCTATCAATCCGATTGGAGAAACAAAAATTTACACACTGGAATCGGTTTCGGATCCTAATGTTTTTGGCACAGCCACCTTTATACGAAATGAAGACAACAGCACTTCCGTGCAACTTGAAATTGAAAACCTTCCGACGAATGCGGATAATCCGGCACATATTCATCTAAATACAGCGCTGGAAGGGGGTGAAGTTGTCATCGAGTTAAAACCCGTAAAGTCGGGGAGGAGCAACACTACCATTACCCACACCGATGAGGGCATGGAAATAACTTATACCGATTTGATGGTTTTCAATGGCTATTTGGATGTGCATCTCAGCGAAGAACAACCTGAAGTTATATTGAAAGTGGATATCGGAAACAATGAATTAACAGGGGAAACAAAAATCTATCCTCTGGATTCTGTGGATGTGACTGCAACCAGCGGTACAGCTACTTTCGCAAAAAGAAAAAGTGGTGAAATCTTGGCGACTGTGCTGGTGCAACCCGTAATCGATGGGGAATCATATCCGGTTCATATTCATGAGAACCATGCGTTGCAACCGGGAAATATTCTGCTTAGTCTAAATCCAATTGATGGTCATACAGGTAAAAGCCAAACAAATGTAAATCAACTGGATGACGGCACAGAATTTACCTTTGAAGAGTTAGTGATGTTGGATGGAAATCTCGATGTTCATTTGAGTGAAACCGATCTCACCACTGTTCTGGCGAGAGGCGATATCGGCCAAAATGAATTCACAGGTGAAAGTGAATCCTTCCTTCTGAACGCTGTTTCCGATTCTGCAGTAAATGGAATTGTACAATTCGCGGCACGCAACAACCGGGAAACTCTGGTGACGCTCGTGTTGGAAGGAACCACGGCAGGAGATTTTTATCCGGCACATATTCACAAAGGAACTATAGAAGACGGAGATACTGAAATCGCCGTTAGCCTAAACGATGTGGATGGCAGCACGGGAATCGGCAAAACCAATGTTTTCGCTTTGGATAACGGCGACTCATTAACTTATGATAATTTATTGATTTTCAATGGGTATTTGGATGTGCACAAATCCGCTTCAGATTTATCCACTATCTTGGCTGAAGGAAATATTGGAGGTAGTAAATAATTCACTTTAGCCACCGTCTTAAAAATCAATTTCAATCAAACCATATCTTCAGGTCGTACCCATGCGTCAAATTCTTCCGGGGTGGTATAACCCAAATTTATCGCTTCCTCTTTTAAGGTTGTACCGTTTTTATGTGCGGTATTGGCGATTTCTGCAGCTTTGTAATAGCCAATTTTAGTATTTAAAGCGGTAACCAGCATCAAAGAATTATTCAGCAGTTCATCGATGCGTTGCTGATTTGGTTCGATTCCATCGGCACAATTCTCTGCAAAAGAAACACATGCATCACCCAGAAGTTGAGCGCTTTGCAATAAATTGGCTGCCATAACGGGTTTGAAAACATTAAGTTCAAATTGACCTTGCATGCCTCCCACATTCACAGCTACGTCGTTTCCAATAACCTGCGAGCAAACCATAGTGAGCGCTTCACACTGAGTCGGATTTACTTTTCCGGGCATAATGGATGAGCCGGGCTCATTTGCCGGAATGGTGATTTCTCCAATTCCGCTACGCGGGCCGGAAGAAAGCATTCGAATATCGTTCCCTATCTTATTTAAAGCTACGGCCAGTTGCTTCAAAGCGCCATGGGTTTCCACAAAAGCATCATGAGCTGCCAATGCTTCGAATTTATTTTCTGCCGATACAAACGGAAGACCGGTGAATTCTGCGATTTTCTTTGCCACAATTTCGGCATAACCTTTTGGGGTATTCAGTCCGGTGCCCACAGCTGTTCCTCCTAAAGCGAGTTCAGCCAAGTGAGGAAGCGTGTTTTCCAAAGCTCTTAAGCCGTGGTCGAGTTGAGAAACATATCCGCCAAACTCTTGTCCGAGGGTTAGAGGAGTGGCATCCATAAAATGCGTCCTTCCAATTTTCACCACTCCTTTAAAAGCTTCAGCCTTTTTTTGAAGAGAATCTCGCAAACGTTTTATGCCCGGAATTGTGGTTTCCACTATTTTTTTATAAACTGCGATATGCATTCCCGTTGGGAAAGTGTCGTTGGAAGATTGTGATTTATTAACATCGTCGTTGGGCATAAGGGTTTTTTCACCTTCTCCAATTTTTTTTCCTTCCAATTGATGTCCCCTATTGGAAATCACTTCATTCACATTCATATTGCTTTGGGTTCCAGAGCCTGTTTGCCAGATTACCAACGGAAATTGATCATCGTGTTTTCCTTCGAGGATTTCATCACATACTTTTGAAATCAAATCGCGTTTCTCGGGAGAGAGTACACCAAGTTCGGCATTGGTGTGTGCCGCAGCTTTTTTCAGGTAAGCAAATCCGTAGATGATTTCTAAAGGCATGGAAGCCTCAGCACCGATTTTAAAATTGTTTCGGGAGCGTTCTGTTTGTGCGCCCCAAAGTTTGTCTGCAGGGACTTTCACCTCGCCCATGGTGTCTTTTTCTATTCTGTATTCCACGTTTAATAAGAGTTAAAGTTAATAGTTAATCCTTGTTGTATTGAAGAAATATACATCAAAACACAAATTTACTGAATTGAAAATGCCTGTGGGAATTTTTTTCCGGTTTTCTTTGTCAAATCAATAAGGGAATATTTATCTTTGCAATGAAATCTTGAAATCTCTCATTATGGAATTCGATCAGTATATCGGCTTTTTGATTTTTCTTGTAATTGCTACAGCCGGCTTTTGGTTG
Source organism: uncultured Flavobacteriaceae bacterium (assembly GCA_964410335.1). Classification (GTDB taxonomy): domain Bacteria; phylum Bacteroidota; class Bacteroidia; order Flavobacteriales; family Flavobacteriaceae; genus DASSWG01. Next base: position 10,562 of record CAYPGZ010000021.1, read on the forward strand.
TTGATTTTCCTTACCGCAATCCTTCCTTATTGGATTGGAGGAACTCTTTTGGAAAGATATAAAATGAAAAAAGAAAAGGATAAAAAAGAAGAAGAGGCATAAACTGCTCATTCTTAATCGTTTTTTATTTTTCGATTTTTGTTCACAATAAAAATAAACCCCACGGTTTTCGATAAACTGTGGGGTTTTTATGTTTTAGAATTTATAGGGTAGATTAAAATCCACCACCATTCATTTCACCACCGTTTTCCTCAAAGTTTTCTTGCGGTGCTTTTCGTTTGTTCTGTTGGTTGAAGCGATAAGTGAAAGAAAGGTTGAAGGTGCGTGAACGCCATTGGAATTCACTTTCTTGAATAAACCGCTCTGTGGTGGTCAACGCATTTCGTTTTCTGGAATCCAACAAATCACGGACGTTGAATGAAATTGTGGCTTTATCATCGATAATATCTTTGCTCAAAGCGAGGTTCAAAGAGAAAATCCCGTCGGTTTCGGTTTGCGAATCCTCGCGAGGTCCACGATAGAAAGCGGTGGTTTGCCAGTCGATTTTACCGGGAAGAACCACTTTTGAGCTTAAACGCGCAAACCAGCTGCTGTTGGAAGCACCGTAATCCACGCCGTTGAAAACTCCTTCGGAGGTGTATTTGAAAAAATTGAAGCTTCCGTTCAAACGCAACCAATCCTCAGGGTTATAAATAAGTCCGGCTTCAAATCCATACCGATCGTTGGAGGAAAGGTTTATCGGAATCGAACGAATGATTTCTACTCCATTATAAAATTCACCGGTTCCTTCTTGTACACGCTCAAAAGCATTTTCTTCGTGTTGATAATATACGGATGTGGTGAAAGTTAATTCATCCCATTTTCTCAAATAACCTAAATCTAAGGTGTTGGAATAAGCCGGATCCAAGTTGGGGTTTCCTTGAAAAATGTTCGTACGGCTCGATCGTGAGGGGAAGGGATTAATATACCAACCTCGGGGACGATTTATCCGGCGATTGTATCCCAAGGTGATGTTTTCATCTTCCTGAAATTCATAAGTAAGGTGCAAAGTAGGAAATAGTCCGAGATAATCCTTATCAAAATTAGCCACTACATCAGTAGCATCAAAATCGCCTTGAATACTTCCTTTCATTCGCGTGTGTTCCAGCCGCAATCCAAGCAAAAAGGAAAAGTCACCAAATTTATTTCCGTACTGCGAATAAAGGGCATTCACTTGTTCTGAATAATCGAAAATATTGGTAAGGTTTTCATTTACCTCGAATTCTCCGGATGCATTTTCGTTCATCAAAAGATAATCGGTGACTTCGTTTTCAAACTCCCCCAAATACCCCGCTTCAAACTGTGCATCACCCATGGGCAAGACATAATCGGCTTTGATTTCTATTTCTTCTTGAGTTTCTTTTTCAAAGATTTTTTCGGAAGGCAAGGCTATAGAATTGGGGTAGGTCATACTTTCAATAATAGAAATATCCCGGTTTTCGGTATCGTTTTCATACTGAAAATCCACGGTCAGTTTATGCCCTTCGTCATTGAAATTATTGAAATAATTAAGCGAGAATTCATAACTTTTATCTTCTTCAAAGCCATTTTCTTTTCGTAAAGCTCCCTCTTCAAAAACTCCGGAATTGTAGCTTCGGGTGAAATTTTCAACATTTTCTTCATCATCAGCCAATCGCATAAATCCGCTGGCAATAATCGAAGATCTTTCGTTCAAATAATATTCGATTCCCAGATTGGTGTAAAAACCTTCCCGGAGCCTCTCGTATTCCCGATCTTCGGTGACGCGGTCAAATTGAGGAGAGATGAGATTTCCATCCTCATCTTCGTAATTCAAATAGTGATTATCGAAAAAAGCATTCCCCGGACCATTTCGAAAATAATAACCTGAAGTATTGAAAATATTAAAGTTGTCGGTGCGAAAGTTCAGATTTGCAGAAGCACTACTGGAAAGTGGAAATCCCATATTTGCGGTTACTGAACCATTGAATCCTAATGTTTTTTCTTTTCGCAGGATAATGTTGATGATTCCGGCCGTCCCTTCGGCACTATATCTGGCGGAAGGACTGGTAATAACTTCCACTCTTTCGATAGCGTCAGCCGGCAATTGTTGCAAAGCATCAGAACCAAAACCGGTCAATGCCGATGGTTTTCCGTTGATGAGTACCGTTACGTTTGAGTTGCCTCGCAAATTGATAACTCCATCCACATCTACAGTCACCGAGGGAACATTTGCAAGCGCATCAGTCACTGTTGCCCCTTGAGTGGTCAAATCCTTGCCTATATTGTAGATTTTTTTGTCCAATCGAATATCCACTTCGGTAGTTTCTGCGCGGATAAACACTTCATTGAGACTACTGGCGGCATAAGCGAGCTTAATCGTTCCCAGATTTACATCCGAATTGATGTTTTGGTTTTGGAGGGTTTCGGTTTTGAATGAAATAAATTCAAATTTTATGTCGTACACACCGGGACTGGTTTCTACAGAGAAATTTCCATTATCATCGGTAATACCGCCGGTCAATATTTGTTTGGTGGAAGAGTCTAAAATTGAAATGGTGGCATAAGCTAGAGGTTCCCCATTTTCTTCATCGACAATTCGTCCGGAAATCTCCAACCTATTGCTTTGGGCGAGGAGAATTAAAGGAGTGAAAAGAAATAAAAACAGGAGAGTAGGGCGGAAAACAAAATTGCACATAAAATCTTTTCCCTATTTGACGAATTATGTTGAGGAAAGTTAAATAAAGGGGTGTTAATTTTTCAGTAAAAAATCAATAATTGAATAGAATGAAAAAAAGGCCTGCGAATTCCTCTGATTTTCATCGTAGAAAATAATTCACAGACCTCAGATTATTGATATAGAAATTAATTCAGGTGTGACTTTTATAAACTTGTAATTAATACAAGTCAGGGTATTTCTTGGGGTTAACTTCGTTAAAAATGGAATAAACTTTTTCAAAGACATCGTCCACAGAGGGTTTTGAGAAATAATCTCCATCGGTTCCATAAGCAGGACGATGTGCTTTTGAGGTTAAGGTTTGAGGTCTGCTGTCCAGATAACGATAAGCGTTTTGTTCATCGATTATTTTTTGAAGGATAAAAGCAGAAGCTCCCCCGGGCACATCTTCATCAATCACCAACAAACGGTTTGTTTTAGAAAGGCTTTTAACGATATCGTGGTTCAAATCAAAAGGCAGAAGGGATTGCACGTCGATGATTTCAGCATCAATACCTACTTCCAACAATTCCGTTGCGGCTTGTTCTACAATTCTGAGGGTAGAACCATAGGAAACTAAGGTGATGTCTTTTCCTTGGCGGATGGTTTCTGTCTTTCCTATCGGGGTTTTCATTTTCCCGATATTGGAAGGCATTTTTTCCTTCAAGCGATAGCCGTTCAAACATTCCACAATCAATCCCGGTTCATCACTTTCCAGCAAAGTATTGTAGAAACCGGCAGCTTTGGTCATGTTTCTGGGCACCAACACATGAATTCCTCGGATAAGGTTTAAAATCCCACCCATGGGCGAACCACTGTGCCATATCCCTTCAAGTCGGTGGCCACGGGTGCGAATAATCATCGGAGCTTTTTGACGACCGGCACTTCGATAATGAATAGTAGCTAAATCATCGCTCATGATTTGCAGGGCATAAAGCAGATAATCCAAATATTGGATTTCAGCGATGGGACGCAGACCGCGCAAGGCCATTCCGATTCCCTGCCCCAAAATGGTAGCTTCACGAATTCCGGCATCTTCCACGCGCAGTTCCCCGTGTTTTTCCTGAAGTCCTTCTAAACCTTGATTTACATCACCAATTTTACCGGAATCTTCTCCAAAAATAAGCGTTTCCGGTAGGTTTTCTAAAATTTTATCAAAGTTATCACGAAGGACAATGCGTCCATCTACCAACTTGGCATCATCGGCATACTCAGGATCTACAGCTTCTATATTCACAGCCGCTTTTGCACTCTGACTGTGCAAATAGCTACTGTAATCAGCATGTATTTTTTTTGTGTATTCCGAAATCCAATTCAGAAGGTTTGTTTTTTCAGGGGAGTTTTCATGAGCAACATAGCGTAAAGCTTTTCTGGCTGCTGAAAAATAATCACTTTTTAGGGGTTCTGTTTTTTGTGAAAGCTCTTCTTTCAAAATAGAAATAAAATTTCCCTGATCGGTGCTTTTTGATAGCTTCTCCAAAAGCTCAATTACTTTTTTCTTTTCATTTTCAATTGGCTTGGAGAGATTTTCCCAAGCTTTTTTCTTTCCATCGCGCACTTGCTTTTTGATGTCTTTCTCCAATTCGGAAAGTTCTTCTTCTGTGGCGATGTTTTGGGAAATCATCCACTTTCTCATTTGTGCATTACAATCATATTCGGCCTCCCATTCCAAGCGTTCTTTGCTTTTGTATCGTTCATGGGATCCTGAGGTGGAATGGCCTTGAGGCTGAGTGAGTTCAATCACGTGGATAATAACCGGAACGTGTTCCTCGCGAGCAATTTTTTCTGCTTTTTCATAGGTTTCCACCAAAGCAGGATAATCCCAACCTTTCACCACCATTATTTCATAGCCTTTGTTTTTTTCGTCCCGCTGAAAACCCTTTAGGATTTCAGAAATATTTTCTTTTGTGGTTTGATGTTTGGCATGAACGGATATACCGTACTCATCATCCCAAATATTCATAACCATAGGAACTTGCATCACTCCGGCAGCATTGATGGTTTCCCAAAAAAGACCTTCACTTGTACTGGCGTTACCGATGGTTCCCCATGCAATTTCATTTCCATTTACCGAAAATTTTTCGGAATCGATTCCTTTGACATTTCGATATATTTTAGAAGCTTGTGCCAGTCCCAGTAGCCTGGGCATTTGTCCTGCGGTAGGGGAGATGTCGGAACTGGAATTTTTTTGTTGAGTAAGATTTTTCCAGTTTCCTTCGGCATCGAGGCTGTGAGTAGAAAAATGTCCTCCCATTTGCCTTCCTCCGGCCATGGGCTCATGCTCAAGATTTGTGTCGGCATATAATCCTGCAAAAAACTCTTCGATATTCAATTTGCCGATAGCCATCATAAAGGTTTGATCCCTATAATATCCAGAACGAAAATCACCGTTTTTAAAAACCTTGGCCCATGCAATTTGCGGAACTTCTTTGCCATCTCCAAAAATTCCAAATTTTGCTTTTCCCGTGAGTACCTCACGCCTTCCTAAAAGGCTGCATTCACGACTGGTTACGGCCAATTTGTAATCTTCAAGCACTTGATTTTTAAACTCTTCAAAGGAAATATCATTTTTTTTGGATACAGCTTCTTGCATGGTTTTATTTTTATGGATTGGCATTTCTGCAAAGATAGGGAAAATGAGGATAAAATTGAGTGTAGAAACCACGAAGACAAACGCATTAAACCTTAGTCTTGAGTTTAGATAAACTAAAGGTTAAAATGCGTATATATAATAATTTAACCTCCTAAAATTTTAAATGAACTTGTTTGGCGAAACTGTTTTTTTCTTACCTTTCGGCGAAATTTTTTAAAAACCAACCTTATGAAATTTTTAAAAGCATTGCTTGTTATCGTGCTTGTCCTTGTTATAGGATATGCCGCGGTGTGTTTTTTCGCACCGAAAAGAATGGAAGTCAGCGCCTCTGAAAGCATGGAAGCTTCTCCGGAAACTGTTTATGCCCATGTGGCTACTTTACCTATTTGGGAAAAATGGAATACCTACACCCAAATGGAAGGAGTTGAAACTACTTACGGAGAACAAAAAGAAGGAAAAGGAGCATCCTACAGCTGGACCATGAATGGTAAGCCGGGAGGAAACTTGGAAATCGTGGAAGCTTATCCTTCCGATTCCTTACGAGTTCGTCTGCAATTTGAAGGATGGAATGGCTATTCCTTTGTGGATTACACTTTTCTACCCGAAGGCGATAGCACAAATGTGAGTTGGAAAATGACCAACGATACGGACACTCCTTTTTATCTGCGCGGAATGATGTGGTTTATGGAAAGCTCAATGAAAAAAGATTTTGAAAAAAGTTTAGAAAACCTCGAAGAGCTAAGCGAGTCCACGCCGGCCAGCCCCTCCCCGGAATATAAAGCTCAACTTATGAATCGTCCTGCTGCAAGTTATTTGGGAATACGAAAAGAACTTCCCATAGATAGTCTGGGAGCTTTTTATGAAAATTCCTATGCGGATATTATCACTTATATCAAAGCAAATCAATACGAGATGAGTGGAGCGCCCGTGGGTATTTATTACCATTGGGACACCGAAAACAACAGGGCAGATCTTGCAGCGGCCATTCCTGTTACGGGTGAAAATCTTAAGGGTAATGAGACCGTTGAACTAATTCAGATTCCGGAAGGAAGAGCTGCGGTTATCCAATATTACGGTGCTTATGAAAATTTAATGGCGCCTCATGAAGCCATGGACGAATATATGGAAGAAAACAAATTAGAGGAAGGGGGACCGGTTATTGAAGAATATATCACCGATCCAATGAATGAACCGGATACCACAAAATGGCAAACTAATATAGTTTACTATGTAAAATAGTTTAGGACAAGGCACAAAAAAACCGTCAGAAATAACTGACGGTTTTTTTTAAGCTTCTTGCTAACTATTAATTTTTTAAATCTTTTTTACTGATGGAGAAAGTCTCCACAGAAATTTCATCTGTGTTTCTGCTATAACTCTCCACCACAAAGTCGCCTTTTTGGTTGAAATATCCAAAGGCATTGCCCTCATCGGTTATAAGCAAATACGCGTTGGGACGCGACATTTTTCTTATTTTCCCATAGTTTCTTTTTCGTCCATTCTCAAAAACTTTTATAGTGTAACCTTTGGGATCCGGAGCGATTTCATAATTATCCCCACCCGATTCAAAAAGTGTGGTTTTTGTAGCTTTCACGGGTTTGTAGTGTACGCTTTGATTGACTGTGCCATCGTTTTCCACTACAAGTTCTTGTTGGGCGCTCACTTTTTCTTTTTTAACCTTAACATCTTCTCCAAGACTGGATTTAACTGTAGTCTTTGTTGTTACTGTTTTTTCTATTTTATCGGTATTTCCCCGTTGGGCAAATCCGGCAACCGAAAAAAACAAAGCTAAAATCATTACGCTGGTTTTCATATTGTTGATTTTTATAATGAACATATTTATTCATATTCCTTACAAAATTAAAAGAGTTTTTTCTTAAAGATTGCTAATCAAATCTTAAGCTATACCTAAATCCTATTTTCTCAAAAGACAGCTTTGCAACGAATCAATAGTATTATCTTTGCAAAAATTTTTTACGTTTAGCTTATGAAAGCCGGAATTGTGGGATTGCCCAATGTGGGGAAATCGACTTTATTCAACTGTTTGTCAAATGCAAAAGCGCAGAGTGCCAACTTTCCTTTTTGCACAATTGAACCCAATATCGGGGTGGTTAATGTGCCTGACAACCGACTTTTGAAACTTGAAGAATTGGTAAAACCTCAACGTGTTCTTCCCGCCACGGTGGATATTGTGGATATTGCCGGACTGGTGAAAGGTGCCAGCAAAGGGGAGGGGCTGGGCAATCAGTTTTTAGGAAATATCCGTGAAACCGATGCTATTTTGCATGTACTCCGTTGTTTTGAAAATGAAAATATCACCCATGTGGATGGGAGCATAAACCCGATTCGGGATAAAGAAACAATTGATATGGAGCTCCAGTTAAAAGATTTGGAAAGTGTGGAAAAGAAACTGGACAAAGTGAAACGCGCAGCAAAAACAGGAGATAAAGAAGCTAAAAAAGAAGAAGAAACCTTACTGAAGATCAAATCCGGATTAGAAGCGGGAAAATCTGTTCGAACTATGGATTTTTCCGAAGACGAACGAAAAGATTTTGTTTCTCCCTTGCAATTGATTACCGATAAACCTGTTCTTTATGTCTGCAATGTGGATGAAGCTTCCGCAGTTTCGGGAAATAAATATGTGGATCAAGTACGAGAAAGTATTCAAGGCGAAGATGCAGAAGTTCTAGTGCTTGCGGTAGCCACAGAAGCTGATATTGCCGAGTTGGAAGACTATGAAGAAAGGCAACTTTTTTTGGAAGACATTGGGTTGGAAGAACCGGGAATTTCCAAATTAATCCGCGCGGCATATAAATTATTGAAAAAACAAACCTATTTCACCGCGGGGGAAAAAGAAGTCAGAGCGTGGACAGTGCCTATTGGAGCTACTGCACCACAAGCTGCAGGAGTAATTCACTCCGATTTTGAAAAAGGTTTTATCAGAGCAGAAGTTATAAAATATGAAGATTATGTGCATTATGGCTCTGAAGCTAAAATCCGGGAAGCGGGAAAGCTAAACGTGGAAGGAAAAGAGTATATCGTTCAGGATGGGGATATTATGCATTTCCGATTTAATGTTTAGTCGAAATCGTATTTTCTTTCGATGGCATAACGCAAGAGCTCACCTTTTCCCGACAATCCGATTTTTCGCATCATATTTTTGCGGTGTTTTTCTACGGTTGATACTGAAGTAAAACGAATTTCAGCAATTTCACTCGAAGTCTTGCCTTGACCGATAAGCCTCAGGATTTCTCTTTCGCTTTTAGAAAGAATGGATTTTCCTCGAGGTTTTTCTTCTTCATCCTCGAAAACGGAGCGGTCTATTTCCGGATCAAAATAATTCTTACCGGAAACGACAACTTCCACGGCAGTTTTCACGTCTTCCAAAGCAGAATTTTTTAAGATATATCCCGAAGCCCCTGCAGCTATCATTTGTTTTATGGCACCATGTTGATCAAACATTGTGAAGGCAATTACTTTGGTTTCAGGAAATTCTTTCTTGATGATTTTTGTGGCCGTAATTCCATCGATTTTAGGCATTCGAATATCGGTGAGCACCACCATGGGTTTTTTTTTGCGGACAATTTCCACCAAATCCTCTCCGTTGTTGGCCATTCCCACTATGGAAATACCATTTTCATAGCGTAAAAGCAAACTGATTCCATCTATTAGAGATTGATGATCCTCGGCTATGGCAATTGTTGTCATGAAAATATTATTTTTTTTATAACCTCCGCTTCCTGAGTTCTGAAATTTGAAACTTTGAACTAAATCGGTAAATCGATAATCACACTGGTGCCTCCTTTTTCCGAAGAGTCGATCTCCATACTTCCTTCCATATGTTCCACACGTTTTTCGATATTAGCCAGCCCCATGCCATCTTTTTTCATCGCTTTTTGGGGGTTGAAACCTTTTCCATTGTCTTCCACAATAATATTCAGTAAATCCTCGTGATTGGTCAATGAGATGGTGGCTTCTGTTGCGCCGGCATGTTTAACAATATTAGTGGTTAATTCTTGAATTATCCGAAAAACGGCTATTTCCATTATATTGTCCAATCGTTTTTCCAACCCAAAATCCTGAACTTCTACTTGTACACCTTTTGCCGTGGATATTTTTCTGGCCATGCTTTTCACCGCCGGAAGCAAACCTTCATTTGCCATCACCCCGCTGTTCTTTTCGTGAGCGATTTCTCGGGTTTTTTTGTAGGCCTCGTCAATTAGTTGTATCGCATTATCGAGCAAAGGTGCATTTTCGGTAGTGTCTATATTCTTTTGGAGGGTTTTGAAATTAAGTTTTAGCGTGGCCAAAGTACTTCCCAGGTTGTCATGTAAGTCATTGGCAAGTCGCTGACGTTCTTTTTCTTGACCCGCAATCATGGAATCGATGGTATTCAACTCCTGTTCTTTTAGGGTTTTCTCTACCTGTTGTAATTTCAGTTGCTGCTCTTGCTGAGTAAGTTTTCGCTTTTTTTGCTCGTTTTTGTATATCAATAAACTTATCAAAGCACCAATTCCCAAACTCAATCCCAATCCTCCCCAAAGCAATTTTTGTGCACGCGATTTTTTCTCGACTTGGGTTTTTAGTTGTAAGTTTTCTTTTTCCTTTTTTTCGGTTTCATATTTGGTTTGAATTTCGGAGATCGCAATATTTTGAGCCGTGTGATTTATGCTGTCTGATAGGTTTTTCGCTTTAATAGAATAAGCGTAGGCATTTTTATAATTGCCCATTTTCTCATAAAGTTCCGTCAGGTTTTCATAATAAATCAACTGCGTGGAGGCTTCATTTTTTTTGAGTTCTATTTCGTTGGCCAAATTGTAATAGCGCAGCGCTTCCGCATAATCCCCCATTTTTTTATAGACCTCCGCCTGATTGTTGTAATTAAAAGAAACCGCTTGATTATTGACTTTGCTTTTGAGAATAGGCAAAGACTTTTTATAGTAAAACAACGCGGAATCATATTTATGGGTCACCGTGCTGTGCACCGCACCTTTATTGCCCTCAATCAATGCGATACGCAAAGTATCTTTAATTTTTTTCAATTCGGAAATACTCCGATCATAATAATGCAAAGCTTCTTCTCCCTTTGAATGATATAAAAAATTCCCCGCAATGCGAGAATAAACCCGCGCTGAAAGCAAAGGATCTTTTTTTTGCTCTGCATAAGAGGTCAGTTCAGACAAAATAGGACCTTCTTCGTAATTCAAATTCTTCTGCGAGGCAACGGCTTCCAATAACAAAAAGTTGGTTTCTGCAAGCCAATCTATGCTGTCCGCTTCCAGAAAATGTTCCTTGGCACGATGGGCATGACGAAAACACTCTCCATTCTCATCCTTGAGAAAATACGCTTGCGACATATATAAACACCACAAACCTTTTTCGTAGGAGGAAGTGCGAGAAGTGTCTATTTTTTTTAAAATTACCAGGCCCGAATCCGCTTCGGAATGGTCGAGTAATCTCGAAATCTTGTCAAATTTGTTTTCTTGAGAAAAGAGTAAGCAAGTCGAAAAAATAAAACAAAGAGTCAACCCTATCCGCATAAAAATCCTTATTTTGGAATATTTCAAAAATCATATACTATTTATAATCGTCCCGTCTTTACTACGAACCATCAATTTCTCATCTTCTAAGATTTCACTGAAATCACAAGGGTTTTGCTCATAATATTCAATTTCCTCTTCGGTGATGCAATTGAAGATAATTTTAGTCCTGCTTCCTTTATACATATCCAAATAATTAAGCTCGGATTCATATACAGCCGTCAAGTTTTTCGGATTTTTTCGCTGAAGCAAATTTAATCTGTAATATCCTTCCTCCGCTCTGCAATCATGGAGACTGTTCAATTCGAATTTGGCTTTTCCGGAATCAGGATTTTCTAGAGACAAACGGATTTTTTCTACCAAGGTGTTGCTTTCATCACTCTCTTTCCAAGTGATTTCCATAAACAGTTTAATGTCATTTTCCGCCTCAAAACATAGAAAAGATTTCGAATGAGGCATTTTTTGTCGTACCTGAAAAAGCTTTCTTCTTTGTAGTGTAGTTTCCATATTTATATTTGTTTAGATTGGTTTTTCAAAATTCGCTTTTCACTTCCTTTAAAACCATACCCTTTAAGGGGTATTTTTATTTTGATCAACTAGGTTTGTAAAATTAACAATAATTTTATTTAAAGAGAGACTAATCTCTTTTCAATTAATAGTTTTTGAAAAGGATATGTTTTGGATAAAATTGGGAAGCTTTCATAAGAAATGCAGTTACAGACTGTGTTATTAAGCTTTTGTTGATTATATTCGTGCCAACAATTTTTCAAATAAAACCATCCATCGTATCTTAGCGGGGATTTTTATTACTATATGGCAGAAACGCAATACACCGAAGAAAATATCCGTTCGCTCGACTGGAAGGAGCACATCCGTATGCGGCCGGGAATGTATATCGGCAAACTCGGCGACGGTTCCAGCCACGACGACGGAATTTATATTTTATTGAAGGAAGTCATCGATAATTCCATTGATGAATTTGTGATGGGTGCCGGTAAGACCATCGAAATTTCTATTCAAGGAAACCGTGTTATTGTGCGCGATTATGGCCGGGGAATTCCTCTCGGAAAAGTCGTTGATGTGGTTTCGAAAATGAATACCGGAGGAAAATACGACACCAAAGCTTTTAAAAAATCTGTAGGCCTAAACGGCGTAGGAACAAAAGCCGTTAACGCCCTTTCCGATTTTTTTCGGGTAGAATCCACCCGAGACGGAAAATCAAAATCTGCCGAATTTGAACGGGGAAACTTATCCAACGAAGAGCTTTTGGAGGAAACCTCGCGCAGAAGAGGAACCAAAATCTCTTTTATTCCGGATGAATCTATATTTAAAAAATACAAGTTCCGGGACGAATATGTGGAAAAAATGCTCAAAAACTATGTGTATCTCAATCCGGGACTGACCATAGTTTTCAATGGCGAAAAATTTCATTCCGAAGACGGCCTGAAAGATTTGCTTTCGGACAGTATTCGTGAGGAAGATCGTCTGTTTCCGATAATTCACCTAAAGGGAGACGACATCGAAGTGGCGCTTACCTATCACAAATCCCAATACAGCGAAGAATACAATTCTTTCGTGAACGGACAACACACCACTCAGGGAGGAACCCACCAAAATGCTTTTCGAGAAGCCTTAGTGAAAACAATCAGGGAATTCTACGGAAAAAATTATGATTCCAGCGATATTCGCAAATCCATAGTTTCCGCTATCAGCATCAAGGTGATGGAGCCTGTTTTTGAAAGCCAAACCAAAACAAAGTTGGGCTCCACAGATATGGGAGGAAAACTGCCGACGGTAAGGACTTACATTCTGGATTTTATCAAACGGGAACTGGATAATTATCTTCATAAAAATCCTGAAACAGCTGATAAGCTTCAGCGGAAAATCCTCGCTGCAGAACGCGAACGCAAAGATTTGTCCGGAATCCGAAAATTGGCACGGGAACGCGCAAAGAAAGCCAGTTTGCACAACAAAAAACTGCGGGATTGTCGAATCCATTTAGGGGATATCAAAAAAGAAAGAAATCTGGAAACCACGTTATTTATCACCGAGGGAGATTCTGCCAGCGGGAGTATTACTAAATCAAGGGATGTCAACACTCAAGCGGTTTTTAGCCTGAAAGGAAAACCCTTGAACAGTTATGGGCTCAGTAAAAAAATTGTTTACGAAAATGAAGAATTCAACCTTCTTCAGGCGGCTTTAAATATCGAGGATTCTATCGAAGACTTGCGGTACAACAATATCGTAATCGCCACGGATGCAGACGTTGACGGTATGCATATCCGCTTGTTGCTCATTACTTTTTTCCTTCAGTTTTTTCCCGAATTGATTAAAGAAGGACATCTTTATATCCTGCAAACTCCGCTTTTTCGGGTGCGCAACAAGAAAGAAACTATTTATTGTTATTCGGAACGGGAGAAAGCAGAAGCAATTGAAAAACTTAAAGGCAAACCCGAAATCACAAGATTCAAAGGATTGGGAGAAATTTCGCCGGATGAATTCAAGAATTTTATAGGAGAAGATATCCGCCTGGATCCGGTAATGTTGGATAAAGAAACCGGAGTAGAGGATTTGTTGCAATTTTATATGGGAAAAAATACTCCCGAGCGACAAGGTTTTATCATAGACAATTTGAAAGTGGAAATGGATTTGGTGGAGCAGGATCAGAATAAAGTGTAATTTATAAAATAAAACTCCTCCTGTAGGAATACAGAATAAAAAGATAAACCCCTTGCTTTTGGGGATGAATATGGAAAATAATTTGTCAAACGAAGAAAACCATTCCTCCAACGGAGAGGAAACTCCGGAAGAAAGAGAGTCCCTAACCCGGGTTACGGGAATGTATAAGGATTGGTTTTTGGATTACGCTTCTTATGTGATTTTGGAACGGGCCGTCCCCGCAATCGAGGATGGGTTTAAACCCGTGCAACGACGGATCATGCATTCCATGAAAGATTTGGATGATGGTCGATACAATAAAGTGGCAAACATCGTGGGACACACCATGCAATATCATCCTCATGGGGATGCCAGCATTGGGGATGCCATGATAAACATCGGACAAAAAGATTTGCTCATTGATACCCAGGGAAACTGGGGGAATATTTTTACCGGTGATGGTGCCGCGGCTCCGCGATATATCGAAGCAAGGCTTTCAAAATTTGCCCTTGACGTGGTTTTTAATCCTAAAACTACACTCTGGCAAGCTTCCTATGACGGAAGAAAAAAAGAACCGGTGAATCTGCCGGTAAAATTTCCGCTGTTGTTGGCACAAGGCGCTGAGGGGATTGCCGTGGGGCTAAGCACTAAAATCCTTCCCCACAATTTTAATGAACTTATCGACGCTTCGATAAAACATCTGCAAGGAAAACGCTTTAAACTCTATCCCGATTTCCCCACCGGTGGAATCATGGATATTACCGATTATAAAGACGGTGTGCGTGGAGGAAGGATCCGCGTACGTGCAAAAATTGACCAGTTAGATAAAAATACACTCGTCATTACCGATATTCCTTTTGGGACAAATACCGGAAGTTTGATTGAATCTATCATCAAGCAAAATGAAAAAGGAAAAATAAAAATCAAGAAAATTGAGGATAATACTGCTGCAGAAGTGGAAATCCTCATCCATCTTCCTCCTAATATTTCTCCCGATAAAACTATAGATGCCCTATACGCCTTCACCAATTGTGAGATGTCAATTTCGCCCTTGGCTTGTGTGATTATTGAAGATAAACCTGAATTCCTGGGTGTTTCTGAAATACTTAGACGCAGCACCGACCACACCTTGGCGCTGCTAAAAAGTGAATTGGAAATCAATTTAGAGGAGTTGCAAGAACAATGGCACTTCTCCTCTCTGGAACGTATCTTTATTGAAAATCGCATTTATCGCGATATCGAGGAAGAAGAAACCTGGGAAGGAGTGATTGCAGCAATTGATGAGGGTTTGAAACCGCATACCCGGCATCTTAAACGTGAAGTTACTGAAGAAGATATTGTGCGCTTAACAGAAATTCGTATCAAACGAATCTCCCGTTTCGATCTGGAGAAAGCACAACAAAAAATCGAAGCCTTAGAGGACGAAATCAAGCAGGTGAAGCATCATCTGGATAACCTTGTGGATTTTGCCATTTCCTATTTTCAACGCCTAAAAAAAGAATACGGTATCGGCAGAGAACGCAAAACCGAAATCCGCATTTTTGAAGATATTGAAGCTTCAAAAGTAGCCATTCGCAACACTAAACTCTATGTAAACCGGAAGGAAGGTTTTGTGGGAACCGCTCTGAAAAAAGACGAATATGTCTGTGATTGTAGCGATTTAGACGACATTATTTGTTTTACCGAAGATGGAAAAATGATGGTAACCAAAGTGGGACCCAAAACTTTTATCGGAAAAAATATCATTCATGCTGCGGTGTTTAAGAAAAAAGACAAACGCACCATCTACAATCTGATTTATAAAGATGGAAAAGGCGGAAACTCCTATATAAAACGCTTTGCAGTCACCTCCATCACGCGCGATCGTGAATACAATGTGGGAATGGGAAAACCCGGTACTCAAGTTCTCTACTTTTCAGCAAATCCTAATGGAGAAGCCGAAACGGTAACCGTTTATTTGCGACAAGTAGGAAAAATCAAGAAACTGAAATTTGAGGTTGATTTTTCTGAAATGGCCATCAAAGGCCGCGGAGTGAAGGGAAATTTGGTTACCAAAAAACCCGTAAAGAAAATCCAACTAAAAGAAGAAGGAGTTTCTACTTTGAAACCACGCCGTATATGGTTTGACGATACTGTTCAGCGCCTTAATCTGGACGAACGAGGAGAACTTTTAGGAGAGTTTCGCGGAGAAGACAGGCTGTTGATTATTACCCAAGCCGGGATGGCCAAAACCGTAAAACCCGAATTGACAATACGTTTTCCTGAAGATATGATTGCGCTGGAAAAATGGTCCCCCAAAAAACCAATTTCCGCCATATATTGGGAAGGAGGAAAAGAGCGGTATTACGTAAAACGTTTTTTGATTGAAAATGAAGAACGGGAAGAACTCTTTATCAGTGATCATCCTGATTCGCGACTGGAAATTGTTTCCACAGATTACTTGCCCGTAGCCGAAGTGGTTTACACCAAAATGCCCAATAAAGAGCGTAAACCCAATGATGAGATTGCACTGGCAGATTTCATCTCCGTGAAAGGGATAAAAGCCATGGGAAATCAATTGACTCCCGAAAAAGTGAACGAAATTAACTTGTTGGACCCCTTACCCTACGATCCGCCCAAGGAAATTCACGCCGATGAGTTGGAGGTGGTTGATGAAGAAGATGTTTCTAAAACAGAAAATCATGCAAAGTTTTCAACGGAGACCGATGCCAATAATAGCAAAACTGAAAAACCAATTCACAAAGAATCCGATATAGAAGAAGAAGAAGAAGACACGGGGCAAACGCGATTATTCTAAGTTTTACAGCCTTACAAATCCTGGACTTTCTTGGCAGTTCCTTGTTGTTTATTGGGACTGCCCACCTCTGAAAATTCAAAAATATAAGAATCTCCGTCGGTAGAAAGAATCTTGATGTGGATGGGCTTTTCCTCTCCCGGGTCTGTAGGATTCAAATTGGTTAGAATATATTCACAATCGTTGATCCAGCGCACCGAAGAAGTGTCTGTCTTTCCTTGAAAATAATCGATTTCGATACTATCGTTGCGCTTAAAACGAGTCGTTACAAATTCCCCGTTCAAATAACTTTCAAATACGAATGTGCCAGTCTGGAATTTTTTGCAATCGCGATCGTGTGAATAGCAACTACTGAGCAAAACGACCAAAAAAAACACCGAAAACCTTTTCATGATTATATTTTGGTGCAAAGATACGCATGACCCGGCTCTCTTTACAAGTCGTTTTCAAAAACTTCAAAACTTCCGTCTTCGTAAAACCATACAATTTTTTTGATTTTCTTTCCAGCAGACAGCCCATGACCGGTTTTTTCATTTACCTCGGCCGAAATTGAAGTGGGAGAGAGGGAGGTTTCTTTTTCGATGTGGTCTGTTTTGGGAAAACTTCCTTTTCCATTCAATAGCCAATACAAATCCACCTCGGGATAAGTGGAAACAATTTTCAACACAAAATCCAAACCCGGTTTATTTCGTCCGGATAAAATATGCGAAATAGAGGATCGTCCCACTTCGATGGAATCGGCAAAAGCAGCCGCCGACAAATCATAATAATCCATGATTTTTTGAAGCCGTATCGCGAATTTTTCTGAGTTTACCATTGTGAATTAATAAAACCGCCTTTGCGGTTTACAAATGTAAATAAAAATATTAAAAGAGCCAACACCTCCTTTGTATAACCTATAAATATGTTGATTTTAAAGTTCAAATGAGAGGATATAAATTATTGATATTCAATTTTATATTATTGCAAAATTAATTTATGTAGAACACTCCTTTTAATTCACTTTCTCTTAAGAACTTATTGTTTACAAAACGAAACAAAACACCTGCTTTTCTTTGTTTACAAATGTGAAAACTGAAATGTTTACTTTTGTGAATCTATGGAAAACAGGGATTTTGAAAAGTTGATTAATAAGGAATATTCAAGCCTGAAAAACAATTTTTTTTCGGGCAGATATTTTCCTTATTTACAGATTGAAACCGGGTTAAAAAAATTGTCCGAAACTTTCAATTTAAAAATAGAAGGCTATTCTGTTCAGCAAAGACCCATTTATTCGGTGGAGTTTGGAAAGGGCACGACGAAAGTGCTAATGTGGTCACAAATGCACGGAAATGAAAGCACAACCACCAAAGCTGTTTTTGACTTATTCAATTTGATGGAAACGCAATCTTCCTTTTCAAGCAGAATTCTCAATCACTGCAACATCAAAATTATTCCGGTGCTTAATCCTGATGGAACTGAGGTTTATACGCGTGAAAACCACAATAATATAGACTTAAATCGGGATGCGTTGAATTTAAGTCAACCGGAAAGCAGAGTTCTGGATGAAATTTTTAAAAAATTTCATCCTGATTTTTGTTTTAATCTGCATGATCAACGTAGCATTTATAGTGCCGGAGAAAAAAAACAGCCCGCAACCATCTCTTTTTTGGCTCCTTCCGCAGATGAGGACAAAAGCTTCACCTCCTCTCGGAAAAAAGCAATGAAACTTATTGCATCACTCACCGATTTTCTTCAAAACTATATTCCGGGGAAAATTGGTCGATATGATGATGCTTTTAATCTAAATTGTGTAG
>CAYPGZ010000022.1:0-4568 GCA_964410335.1 uncultured Flavobacteriaceae bacterium
CCCTCTTTCTAAAGTTATTTTTCTCGAAGAAGGACGAAAAGACCAGGAAATTACAGTCATAAATAGAAGAACTAAAGAAGGAATTGCCTCAGAAAAAGCTTGACCGGTCGCAAGATGTGAAATCGCAGCACCGGACATGGCAAAGAAAAAACCGGCGTAAGCCCACTCTTTTATTAATTTGAGTTTTGGGACGAGAATGGCAATTACTCCAAGAATTTTCCAAGCGCCGAGAATGGATAAAATATACACGGGGTAACCTAAATTCGTGATGATTTCCACATAGCCTCCAACTTGCAAAAGTTGCTGCACTCCCCCGGCCAACATTCCGAAAGCCAGAAATACAGTAGAAATCCAATATATAATTTTGTGTGTTTTTTTCATGATTTTTGGGGGTTAGTTTTCATATCATAAATTCATCTATATAGGACTCATTCTATCGAAATAAACAAAAATAACAATTCTGCATCTGCTTTCCTGTAGTTTTTTCAAACGCAAGTATAAAAGGAGTTATTTTATCCTACAATTTTTTATGATATTTATTTAAAAAAAATTGATTCTCACTGAGAAAAAAGAACAAAGCCAGCCGATCAAAATTTAAATCACTTTCATTTTTCCTTCCTAACACTTTACTAAAGTTTTGGATTTTATTTGTACTTCGCTTACATTTAGCCCATCTTTAAACTAGTATTATGTCAAAATTTGGCGAATTAATCGACTTGGATGTTCCTGTCTTGTTGAATTTTTACACCGAATGGGACGAGCCCTCAAAGGTCATGCATCCTGTGCTACGCGATGTAGCTGCTGCTTTAGGTGATAAGGCTAAGGTTATTAAAATCGATGTAGAAAAAAATGACCAATTAGCTGAAGCCTTACGGATAAAAGGCCTTCCCACTTTAATTATTTATAAGGATGGGGAAATGAAATGGCGCGAGAGTGGAGAAAAGGACGCCAATTCCTTGATTGCAAAAGTTAGTGAATATCTCTAGTTTTTTATAAGAAATCTACCTTTCCCGTGGCGACGTCATACATCGCTCCCACAATTCCGATTTCTTTTCTTTCTTCCATTTTTCGGAGGACATCACTTTGCCGGCGGATTTCGGCCAAGCTTACCTCTACATTTTTAATGGAAACTGCATGGGTGAATTCTTGACCTTCTGTTAGGGTTTCCACTTTTTGGATTGCGGGTTTAATTTTTTCCAATAATCCTGTGAGTTTACCGAGTTTTGCATTGTCGCAAGCGCCTTTAATCGCACCACAACGGGTATGTCCTAACACCACGATAAGCTTTGCTCCGGCGAGTTTTGCCGAAAATTCCATGCTGCCCAAAATATCATCATTAATCACATTTCCAGCTACGCGAATACTAAAAATATCGCCCAGTCCCTGATCAAATACCAGTTCGGCTGAAACCCGGGAATCGATACAACTTAAAATGGCTGCAAAGGGAAACTGCCCTTCGCGGGTTTCATTTACTTGTTCCAATAAATCGTGATGAGCCTTTAAGTTATTCTGAAAACGAACATTGCCTTCTTTTAGAAGTTGCAGGGCTTTTTCGGGGGTGATAATGGCTTGGGCTTCTTTGGTATGCATCCAGATTTTACGGGTTTAGAGTTTTCTTACTTCTTGTTTCTGAAGCCAGCCGCTTTTTCCGTCCGGTAATTGGATTTCATACCATTCTCCAAAATCTTCCATCACACGTACTTTGGTTCCTTCATGAAGCAAAAAAACCAACTCACTACCTTGGTTGGGCGCGGATTTTACCTGGGCTTCCGCGGCAAAGATAATTGCAAACTGCCGGTTTTTTGTATTTTCAAGGCGCAAATTGGCAAAAATAAATGATCCGAGCCCGATAAAAAGGCAAATCATGGCCGGAATAAAAAACATTCTCTTCCAGAAAGGGGTTTTTGAAAAGTAATAAGCCAGGAAAAAAAGAGCAAAAAGGAGCGATCCCACAACGGCCACCCAAGCCCATCCGTCATAGCTTAAAAAGGAAAGCATATCCTCGAAAATTTCTCCCATTCCGGTTTTAGGAAGGCTTTCGATTGCATCTATCGTCTTTTGTTGAGAAAATTTTAAATTATTCAATATGGCAGGATCATTCGGTTTTAGCTGTAAAGCCTTTTCATAGAAATAAATACTTTCTGCCACATGATCTAGTTGATAGTGGGCATTTCCCAAATTAAAATAAAGCGCTGCTGAGGTTTCTCCGTTTTCCAGAATCTGTTCATAATTATCGATTGCCTGTTGATAATTTCCTTCAGAATAAGCTTTCGCTGCTTCATCAAACAAGACCTCACTTTGCGCAAAAAGACTTCCGCTGAAAAAAAGGAATATGTAAATTAAGTGTTTCATTAATTTTTAATTATTCTAAAATTCAATCTTAATGTCATATCGCTTCCCTCATTTTATAATTGTTTATCCAATGCCGACACTGTTCTTGCTGCTTTTTCATAATCTTGCTGCATTGCGGTAGGAGAACTTGGGGCGTAACGAGCTGCTTCACAGTTTTTCAAAAGCTCAATAAAAGCATTCACACTTTCCTCATTCACCCCTTTTTCGTGCAATAGCCGATTGATATGTTCTTTGCTCATTTCGGAAGTTTGCAAATGAAGTTTGGCTTTTAGATAGTTATGCAAGGAGCGCTCCAGTGCTTCATAAAACACTTGTTGATTGCCGAGATTTCTTTTGGCTTCAGACAAATATTTTCTGGCAAGTTTGTCAGCTTCTCGCAAGCGGTTTCCGGTAACATCCAAAGCTTTCTCGCGTTGTTTTTTCCCAATAAAAAGTATGATGGGAATAGCGAATAAAGGAGACAAAAGCATCACCCAAAAGGTAGTACTTCCGAAAAAGGAATTCTTTCCGATGGGCTTTAAATTAGCATCGAGTTTGATATACTGAAATTGATTTCCGGAAGCAATAACCGCTTGTTTGTTTGCAAAAGCTCCGGGATTTGCTAATGCGTCGGGGTTGGGGGCGACTTCAATCGCAATTCCTTCTGAATTGATGGTTTGATAAGTACCCCGGTTAGGATCAAAATAGGAAAATTCCAATGCCGGGATGGTATATTCCCCTTGGGTTCGAGGCACAATCGTGTAAGAATCAGAAATACTACCTTGCATCCCGTTTAAATTTGTGTGCACATTTTCTGAATGCTCGGGCGCATAAACTTCCAGCGCATTGGGAAGATCAATCTTCGGAAGGTCAAAAAGTTTTAAATTTCCGTTCCCGGAAACTTGCACTTTCACTTGGAAAGATTCTGCAGCTTTAAGGGAATGCCGATCCACCTCTACTCCAAAATCAAAATTTCCCACCGCGCCGGTAAAGCTTTCCGGGCGATTTTCGTAGGGAAGCGGTTTTACATTTATGATTTTTTCCCCGGCCGAAAAGGTTTTGTCCACATCTTCATAAAGGCGTCTGCCAAAAATGTCGAAACGGCTGGTCGGCACTTGCACTCTTACCGACAAACTCAAAGGTTCGAGTTTAAGTTTCCCGGATTTTTGGGGATAAAGAACAGTTTTTCGCAAGACGACATACCGGTAAGGTTCGCCTTGATAAGTGCCATTTTCGACCTGTAGCCGTTGGATATCGATATTTTGGCTCCAGAAATCTGCAAATTTCGGATTTTCGATGGGCTGCCAGTTTCGTACACTAATTTTAGGACTTACATAAAGTTTATACACTACGGTTATTCCTTCGTTCAAATAAGGATTGGTGTTTGAGATTTCCGCCACCAAGTGAATGTTTTCCGAGGCAATATCATTGCTGTCTTTCCCATATCCTTTGTTGGGATTGACCACCGCATCCGAAACAGTGATTTTTATGGGTGTGGTTCTATAAATTTGTCCATCAATGGTGATTTCAGCTTCCCCAATGGTAAAAGTTCCCGTAGAAATAGGTTCGAGATAATAACTGAAAGTTTTTTCATAAGAACTTTTTCCGTTTATCCAGGTATTGCTGATGGATTGGTTGGGACCTGCAAAAATCCTAAAACCATTGAAGTCAGGCGGATTAAAATTGTCTCCATCTTGGTTCATGGTAAAATCCACCCGCAGCTTTTCGTTTTGGCTCAAAGTGGTTTTACTCGCCTCCGCGGTAAAACTCACTTGGGCTTTTGCTAAAGAAACGAAAGCAATTAAAATGAATGTTGCTATTGATTTTAAATTCATGATCCAGTATTACGGGTTTTATCCGTTGTTATCAATATAATTTATAATAAATAACCCACTCAAAAGGATTGAGGAAAGATTGATATTCAACCCTCAATCGACAAATTTTCATACAACCTACCAATCCTTTTCAGATTGCACTCGCTGTCCTTTTGCTTTTTGGGCATTGATTTTCTTTTGGATTTGTTGTTCTTGATTTTTCATGGCTTCCAAAAGGTTCTTCACCTGTTGAGGAGAAAGTTGACCTTTTTGAGGTTGAGGAGCCTGAGGTTGTTTTTCCTCATCGCCCATATCGGGTTGCTGTTGTTGGTTTTGTTCTTGTTCTCCCGGTTTTTCCTCATTAGGCTTTCCTTGGTCATCTTGCTCCTTCTCGCCTTGTTCTTTATCTCCTTGATCCTTTTC
>CAYPGZ010000022.1:4668-10241 GCA_964410335.1 uncultured Flavobacteriaceae bacterium
TGGAAAGCTTTATGTTTTAAATCTTTAATTTCTGCACGCTTTCCGGCAGAATATAAGCGCATCGAAGCATCCGTGGGTTTTTGTTTTTTGTAATATAAGGTTCCCATATTGTACGAAGCTTTTGCATTAGTGGTGTCTAGGGCTACCGCTTGACGATAATGTGCTTCTGCCAAAGCAAAATTATTTTCGGATAAAGCTTCCTCCGCCAACTGCATATAGCGGTTGGAATGTTTCATCTTTTTATCCCTTTCCTGAGCTAAAAGTATTCCCGAACTCAAGAAAACCAAAAGTAAGAATGTGGTGCTGACTGAAAGTTTTATTTTCATATCTACAATCTATAATCTTCAAGGATTTATTCCTCACTAAACAGATTCAATTTCTTCAACCACTCTGTTTTTCTTTCCAGCAAAAATAGTTCCAACAATAAAAAAGCAATTCCCAGTCCTAAAAACCATTGGAACTGACTTTTATAACCCGCATATTGTTTAGTTTCGAAGGCTTTCCGTTCTAAATCTACCAAAATGTCACCTATTTGCTCTACTACTTGTTGGGTGTTTGCACCATAAAGATATTGTCCATTTCCTTCATCGGCAATTTGTTTTAGGGTTTCGGGATGTAATTTTGTAATAACTGTTTCCCCTTGTTGATCTTTCATATAATGTAAGACTACCCCATTTCGTTTGATTGGAATCGGTCCGCCTTTCACTGTGCCTATTCCGATGGTAAAAATTTTTATACCCTTTTTGGCAGCCTCTTCAGCCATATCGGCAAAATCTCCGGCATGATCTTCTCCTTCGCTCAAAATAAACAAGAGCTTGTTCGGCTGATCGGCATCATTGTAATATGTACTTGCCAATTCTATAGCTTCTCCAATTGCCGTACCCTGACTGGAAACCATCTCGGTGTTCATAGCCTGTAAAAAGAGCTCCGCCGTCCCATAATCTGTCGTTATCGGCACTTGGGGAAAAGCGCTGCCGGCATAACCGATTATCCCCACACGATCACCACCGAGATTGTTGATGATTTCGGTGACAAGGCGTTTTGCTTTTTCGAGTCGGTTGGGAGCAATATCTTCTGCCAGCATACTTCTGGACACATCAATAGCAAACACAATATCCACGCCTTCGCGCTTGATGGTTTCCAGTTCAGTGCCGAGTTTGGGATTAACCAAAGCTATGGTTAGACAAGCAATTCCCAAACACAGAAAAACGATTTTCAATATCGATTTAAACACCGACCGATCCGGGCTGAGCTTTCTGAACAGTTCAGCATCCGCAAACTTTTTTTGAGTACGTTTTTTCCAAAACAAAACCCCCAAAAAAAGGAGCAGCACCGCCGGAATAGCGAGTAAAAACCAAAAATAGATATGTTCTTCAAAAATGTACAAAAGCCTGAGTTTATTATTAATTTAAATAAAACTTCTAAAGACGGTATTTCTCAATAATATTTCAAACAATATAAGTCCCCCGGCCAACAACACCAGCGGACGGAACTTTTCATCATAGTTGTAAAATTTCTTTTCTGATATCTCCGTGGTTTCCAGCTTATTGATTTCATCATAAATGGCTTCCAATTTTTGATTGTCCGTAGCTCGAAAATATAACCCATTTGTTTTTTCAGCAATTTGTTTCATCAGCGCTTCATCAATTTCAACAGGAACCATTCCATATCGGAAACTTCCGTCCGGGCGCAACGCAACAGGAGAGTATGCTCTCCCATTGGTTCCAACTCCAATAGAATATACTTTTATACCAAACTCTACTGCGAGCTCACTGGCAATTTTCGGGTCGATAAAACCCGCATTGTTCACGCCATCGGTCAACAAAATCACTACTTTGCTTTCGGCGGTACTATTTTTCAGATTGTTTACGGCTGTAGCCAATCCCATCCCGATTGCGGTGCCACTTTCCAAAAAACTGTCAAACTCGATATCTTCTAAAGAACGTGAAACTATAGACTTGTCGGAGGTAAGGGGCGTTTTGGTGTAACTTTCTCCGGCATACACCACTAAGCCAATCCGGTCATTCGGGCGGTTGCTGATGAATTCTGCAGCCACTTCTTTGATTGCTTCCAAGCGGTTTGGTTCAAAATCACGAGCTAACATACTCGCGGAAACATCGATGGCCAGCACAATATCAATTCCCCGAGTGGTTTGGGTTTGTGTGGTCATGTCCATTGTGCGAGGACGCGCCATGGCTGTAATTAATAAAGTGAGGGCGAGCAGTCGCAATACAAAAAGGCCATGCCGCATTTTCGGCAGCAAAGATTCATGTTGTGAAAAACCCTGAATTCCCGGCATTTTCAGTTCAGCCACTTGCTTGTTGCGTTTCCATATATACCAAGCAATGGCAAGAGGAAGCAGCAACAGCAACCAAAACCAGTGTGGGTCTTCGAATGAAAAATTATTCAGGTTCATTTATATTTTATTTTTCCACAAAAAATGGGTTATCCTTGTGGTCTTAACTCAATTGCATAAATTATCCTATCGGCAATTTCTTGAGCGTAGGAGTTGTTTTTATCATACACTATTAAAATCTGTTGCACTCCTATATTGCTCGGAAAAATCAAAGTGGTGTAGGTTTTTTTCAGGCTTTGTCCGGTTTCGTTCTCGATAGAAAACCCTCCACTAATCTTTTGCCCTTCAATATCCGATGCGGCGCTATAGCTTTCCACATCGGTAATGATGTTTTTAGCACCTTCTGCCTCCAATTGAGCTATCAAATTTTGTACAGCTTGTTGCCCGTCAAAACTTTCTTGTTCCTTTTTCAGGCGCAAAGTGGTGAGACGTGTGTAAAAATCACCCTTAATCTTTCCGGCATAGAAGGATTCGATACTGCTCACTCCCTCTTCCTCAACCACTGTGGTGTCGCGTACCAACACGCGTGGAGTTGTCATTTCGGTGGGAGGGTTTCCGTATATACTCGTAATCCATTCTCCTTCCAACAATTCTTTTGTAGTATTTCCAAATATCTTATCGGAAAGATAAGTAAAGCCTTTGGTATAGACCAATACGGCAAGTACCAACACCACAATTCCCGTAATTCCACCTATCCAAGCTAAACGCTTTTTTTGGCGACGTTTTTTCTCTAATAAAGCTCGATATTCAATATCTTTTTGAAGTTCTTCTTCATCGGGTTCGGGAATTCCGGCTTTGGTGTCGATAATAATTTTTTCAATATTGGAACGATCTTGCCTTGCGGTGAAAATATCGGGTTTGGAGCGAGCAAATTTTGCCAGATCAGCGCGTTTCAGGATTTTTTCGAAATCGTCTATAACTTGCTGTGAAATATTCAGCTTCCCGGAATTTTTCAATAAGGTCAATCGAGAAATTAATTCCTCGGTTGTGCTTTCCATTGCCTGTTCATCCACTTGCTCATCCAAATATCTCCGGGCGGCTTCGGTAAGTTTGGAATAATATGTTTTTACCTCGCGTTCTTCCAGTAAATGCTCCTTATCCAGTTCCTCCAGGGAATGCATGGCTTTTTCAAAAGGCGGAAGTTCTTTTTTGGCGGCTTGTTTTTTCTTAATCAATTTCAATATTAACCAAATCAAACCTCCAAGAAGGAGTAATCCAGCCAAGATCCACAATATCCATTTTGGAAAAATAAAGCGATTCGGAACTTCCAGAGCCGGTTTAATGGGATACATTTTTTGTTTTGTCGTATCCACCACGACTTCTCTAACTTCCACCAAGAAGGAATCCGTGGTGAAAGTGCGTTCGCCGATTAGCACCTTTTGGGGAGGAACCACATAACTTCCCGAATCCCATTGGGTAATCATATATTTTTTTAACAACTTCCACTTTCCTTGTGTTTGGATAGTATCAGTTTTTAAGGCTTCCACCATTTCCATGGGAGAAAAAGTTTGTCCTTCCGGAAAAGTTACTGCCTCTGCCGAATCTGCCCAAGCAGAAAGTCGATAAGTAATTTGTTCGCCGATTTTTATTTGGGCGGTGTCCATTTCAGCAGATACCTGCTGGGCAACTGATGGAAGTGTGAAAAACAATAAGAAAAAAGAAAAGAGAAGTCCCGTTCTGTACATTTTTTTTTGGAAAAGAAACAAACAGGCTTTTCCTTTAACCGGAATTATAGCTTGATTCCCTTTACTTTGTTTCATTATACAAACTACATTTTTCAACATACAATCCTTCACGCTCTTTGTTTAAAATAGCCCATCAACTTTTTCACATAATCTTCATCTACTCGAGTGCTTAAAATACCCGAGCCGCTACGGCTAAAGGTTTGCCGAAAATAGTTTACGCGTTCCAAATAGTTTGCCGCATAACTTCGTCTGAGTTTTTTGGAAGTAGTGTTTACCCAGCGATATTTTCCGGTTTCCCGATCATACATATGTACCACTCCTAAATTTGGAATCTCCTTCTCGCGCCGGTCATACACCCGAATACCCGTGACATCGTGTTTATTTCCCACTATTTTCATTGTGTGGTCATAATTATCATCCATAAAATCAGAAAGCACAAACACAATGGTTTTTTTCTTCATCAAGTTGGAGAGAAATTTAAGTGCCGTCGAGAGATTTGTTTTTTGACTTTGGGGTTTGAACTCGATAAGTTCACGGATAATTCTCAACACATGGGAGGTTCCTTTTTTTGGTGGAATATACAATTCGATTTGATCGCTAAATAAAATCAATCCGATTTTATCATTGTTTTTGGTAGCTGAAAATGCCAATGTGGCAGCAATTTCGGTGACGATATCTTTTTTGAAATTTTTGGATGTGCCAAACAGCTCCGAACCTGAAACATCTACCATCAACATCATGGTCAACTCGCGTTCTTCTTCAAAAACTTTTACGAAAGGTTCGTTGTATCTCGCGGTAACATTCCAATCGATATTACGGACATCATCGCCAAACTGATATTGCCGCACTTCGCTGAAAGTCATTCCTCGTCCCTTGAAGGCAGAGTGATATTCCCCACCAAATATATGATCGCTCAGGCGACGGGTTTTGATTTCGATTTTTCGAACTTTTTTTAACAGCTCTTTGGTTTCCATCCTCTTCAGGTGTTTAGCGGACAGTCTTTGGGAATAGTATGAGTTTCTATATAAAAATGAAAATTCCTTATTTCCTGTGTCTGCTGAAAATTACGGCACTTCAATCTCGTTTACGATTTTATTAATCAGATCTTCGGAAGTCACGTTTTCGGCTTCGGCTTCGTAGGTAATTCCGATTCGGTGACGGAGTACATCGTGCACCACCGCACGGACATCCTCGGGAATCACATAACCACGGCGCTTGATAAAAGCATAACATTTTGAAGCCAGTGCCAGATTGATACTGCCTCGGGGAGAAGCTCCAAAGCTTATCAAAGGTTTGATATCTTTCAAATTGTAACGTTCGGGATAACGTGTTGCAAAAATCAAATCGAGTATATATTTTTCGATTTTTTCGTCCATATACACTTCCCGAACGGTTTTTTGCGCACGAAGAATTTGCTCGAGACTTGCCACAGCATTCACCTGTTCAAAACTTCCTTTCAAATTTGCTCGGACAATGAGTTGTTCATCGTTCATTGCCGGATAATCGATAAGGGTTTTCAACATAAACCGATC